>CALBIE010000514.1 GCA_937893495.1 uncultured Verrucomicrobiales bacterium
CCCATCAGACCTCATTTGCGCGAGTAGGCTGAGTAGTTCGCCTTGCCGGGTTTCAAACTCCAACACCTTGTGGGCAATTTCGGAATAGATGGGAATCCAGGTGAAGCTCATAAATTGCAAATTTGTTGTTCAGAATTCAGGCAGAGTTCGCCCTTCAAAGTTGGCGTTCGCTCGTAAGCGTTGACGTTGAACGGCGGGTTGGCGAGGACGAAGTCGAAGCGGCCGGTGGCGTCGTGCAGATCTGGGCAATGTCGAATGTCGAATTGCGACTGTCGAACTGACTGAACTTCGGAATTCGCAACTCGAACTTCGCACTTCACTACGTTGCGCATGGCGGCGTTGACTTTTGCGCCGATGTTCTCGGCTTCGGGGCGATTGAGCAGCTTGATGGCGAAGTGCCGGAAGCGGGCTTTATCGAAGATCTGCGGAAAGGTTTCGCGGACGAGGGCGTCGACCTGTTGAGTGTTCATGATTTCTTGCCAGTGCGGTAAGGGATTTTGGCTTCCGACAGAATCACGGTTTCGGATTCTCCCTTGGACGCGAACGTGACGCGAACGGTGACGCCAAAAACTTCCGCCACGCGGCGCAACATGCTCAGGGAGTGTCCTTCATAGGACGGCGATTCGAGCCGGCTGATCTGCTGCTGCGAGGTGTGAAGTTTGCGAGCAAGGTCTTTTTGGGAGAGGCCGGCCTGCTCACGGAGATGCGTCAGCTGCAAGGCGACATCCCAGGCTTCGCCGGCCTGTTTGAACCGCTTTGCGAAAGCCGGGTCTTTCAACTGCTCGTTCAGATAGGTGTCAAAATTTGTTTTCATGTTTCGTGTCTTGCCTGCCAGTCGTTCATGCGCGCCAAGGCGGTGTCGAGGTCGCGCGCCGGAATCGCCTGACCTTTGTTGCGGACGCCATGCACCGCGACGATGCGCCTGCCTTTCACGAAGAACCAGAAAACGCGCGAGTTCAACTTGCCGATGTGGCGGAGTTCAAACAGGCCGTCGTTGATCGCCTTCGTCAGCGGCTCGCGGTGATATTGCCGGTTGCGCAGCTTCGCCAAGCCAGCGAGCACCGCCGCGAAATCATCCGGGTCGCTTTGCTTGAGTTCGTCAAGGAACTCCTGCACGGGCGTGCGTCCGGCGGCATTGACATAGAACTCTACGGTGAACTCCATGAATTGGCGACATCAAATTTGATGTTCAAGGGTCAGCCGCGACGAAAGGATGACTTCACGCGGGGCGAGCGCCTGGCTGGCTTGCGCGGCGGGGCTGACTTGGAAGAACCGGTGCTTGAGGCCGCGGGGCAGAACGGCCAAGCCCTTGAGCGGTAGCAGGTTCTCGGGCTTCAAAAAGTGTGGAAAACTGGTACCGGTGGAGGGACTCGAACCCACACGGCTGTTAAAGGCCCCGGGATTTTAAGTCCCGTGCGTCTACCAATTCCGCCACACCGGCTTTGTGGAGGAGCCAGTCAAACCGAACACCCTGGCGACTGCAAGCAAACTTGATTAAACCCGCGCGTTCGGTTTTGCTTGGCCGATGAAATTCACCAGCAGGTTGTCCCTTCTTCTCGCGCTGGCGGTGTGTTCGCTGGTGTTCATCGGCTGCGAAACACCGCTGCCATCCTCATCACGCGCGTCGGCTGGGAAGGCGAATGGTGAGTTGCTGGTCTATGTCGGCACCTACACCCGCAAGGACAGCAAGGGGATTTACGGTTTCAGGCTCGACCTGAAGTCTGGCGCATTAACGCCGCTTGGGCTGGTAGCGGAGTCCTCCAATCCGTCGTTTCTCGCACTCCATCCGAGCGGCGAAACGTTATTCGCCGCCAACGAGATTTCGAAGTTCAAGGACGAAAAGGCCGGGGCGGTCAGCGCCTTCAGTATCGACCGGGACACCGGGAAATTGGAATTGATCAACCAGCAATCCTCCAAGGGGACGGGGCCGTGTCACCTGAGCGTGGATGCAACCGGGAAAAATGTGTTGGTGGCCAATTACGGCGGCGGCAACATCGCTTGTCTGCCGATCGGTAATGGAGGTAAACTTTCGGCGGCCAGTTCATTTATCCAGCATGAAGGTTCCAGCGTTAATAAGCGCCGTCAGGCTGGTCCACATGCGCATTCCATCAACCTGGCGCCGGGTAATCGATTTGCGGTTGCCGCGGATCTCGGGTTGGACAAGGTGTTGGTCTATGACTTCGATGCAGGCAAGGGGTTGTTGAAGGCAAAGAATTTTACTGCAGTTGCGCCTGGCGCGGGACCGCGACACTTCGCATTTCATCCACTGGGTCAATATGCCTATGTGATTAACGAACTCCATTGCACGGTCACCGCGTTTCGCTTCGCCGCCGCGACAGGTGAGTTGACGGATTTCCAGACGATTTCCACCCTGGACGTCGCGATGCAAGCCGGCTACTCGACGGCCGAAGTGCAGGTGCATCCATCGGGTCGGTTTCTGTATGGTTCCAATCGCGGCCATGACAGTATCGCTGTATTCGAAATCAGCCCGACCTCGGGCCGGCTGAATCGGATTCAGGTTGAGCCCACGCAAGGCGCTACGCCGCGCAATTTCGGCATCGATCCGACCGGCAACTTCCTGCTCGCCGCCAATCAGAACAGCGACAACATTGTCGTATTCCGGATTAACCAGCAATCGGGTCGGTTGGAATCGACCGGTCAGATCGTGGTCGCGCCATCTCCTGTTTGCATTAAGTTTTTGAAAATTGATTGAACCCGCCTTGTCAGCGTCTGAACTGCCATGAATTATCTAAAACAAATATCGTATCTCATCGTCTCAACCATTCTCGTCGGCGGTGCAATCGGATGCCAGACCGACCAGAATGGGGCTACAGCGACCGTGGGGTCCCTGCCGCCGCCGAGTGTAAAAGTGACGACGGAACAGCGCCAAGTCCCGCCGGAAATCGCGAAGGAGATGATTCATTCGCCGATCAAGGAAGACCCGCGCGCCAAGGCGCTCTACAAACCGGGGCAATGGGTCAGCCTTTTCAATGGCAAAGATTTGACCGGATGGAAGGTGACCGACTTTGCGGGTCACGGTGAGATCGAAGTGGAAAAGGCGTTCAAAGGTCAACCGGCGTTGATGTTGCCGATGGGGGAAACGTTGACTGGCGTTACCTTCACGAACCCGGTTCCGAAGACCAATTTCGAGGTCGAGATGGAAATACAGAAAGTCGATGGGAACGATTTTTTCTGTGGGCTGACGTTTCCCGTCGGTGAAACGCATGCCTCGCTCATCATGGGTGGATGGGGTGGCGCGGTGGTTGGAATTTCCAGCCTCGATGGCAGTGACGCATCTGAAAATGACACGACCGAATACATCAAGTTCGACAACGGCAAGTGGTTCAAGGTTCGGCAACGCGTGACGCCAACGAAACTTGAGACCTGGCTGGACGGGGACAAGTTGATCGATCAGGAAATTGAAGGGCGTCGAGTCCACATGCGCTTTGGTGAAATCGAGCTCTCGGCGCCGTTGGGCCTGGCAACGTTTCAGACGACATCGGCGTTTCGCTCCATCCGCATCCGGAGATTGCCGGAGTCAAAATAGCTGAAACTGCTTTCCGGGTTCGGACAATCCAATCACGCAGTCTGCAAGGGTGAACCAGTGGGCTCTTCCAGCGCGGTTTCAGGCAGGCGCCCCTCCCGGACGGCTTGTTCGACGGCTTTGCGCGCGTAGTGATGATGCTCCCGCTTTGCTAGGCCGAGTCGGTCAATTCACGGACAAATTGCGCGCCGGCTTTGATGTCCGCGACGCGTTGGGCTCCAAACTCGCGCTCGAAGCAAAGATATCCCGCGTCGTTCCGCTCCTCAAGCACAGCGAAAAAGGCCTTCCAATCTACCTCACCCGTTCCGACCACGACTTCATCACCCCACGCACCCGATACCTCGGTGCCGCGGGCGTCCTTGAGGTGGCATTGCTTGAGGAATGGCGCCAGCGTTTTTAGGGAATCAATTGGATCGCCCTTCTGGTAAAGAATCATGTTTGCCGGATCGAAGTTTACTCCGACCTTCGGGCGACCGAGCTGCTGCAGAAACGCCACAAGTGTTTCCGCGGTTTCCTGACCCGTCTCGAACGCGAGATCGATTCCCTTGTCGGAGAACAGGTCGGCGATCTCCGTAACGCGATCCATCAACCTGGCGAAGTCTGGATCGCTCTCGTCTTCCGGCAGGAACCCGGCGTGAATGGTCACGAGTTTTAAGCCCATGCTCGCGGCCACATCGGAATTGATTTGAAAGTTCGCCCAATTGCCCTCCCAGGTCTGGTCGGGCACGACGCCGCCGGTGCGCCGGATGGATTCCATCGAGGTGTAATCCTCGCCAATGGTCACCATCATGCCGGAGACGCAGGAAATGCCGGCGTCGGCAAACAATTGCGGCGCATCACCCCATCCATTTTCGCCTGCACGAATCGGATCGAGGGCAATCTGCGCGCGAGGAATGCCGATCGCGTTCAGGTCGGCAATCAACGCCTGCGGCGTGGCGGGTTGCAATGACCAGCTGCAAACAGCGAGACGATCCAGAATGTTCGAGGCCATGAATTGATCTATTTCTTCAGTCGAGAGACAAACTCGACGAACCCTTCGGCCTGCTTCGTCAGACGGGCAACGAGTTCCACGTCATTGAGCTTGCCGTCATCGGCAAATGTGTTGAACACGCCGGGGATAAATGTGCGCTGCGGAAAAATATGAGCATTGCGATAGCCGAACACCTGTTGCAATTGCTCGACTGGCCGCAACGCGCCCCACACGCCTGCGGCCAATCCGATGAAACAAACGGGCTTGCGGTCAAAACTTTCCGGAAACTTGAGCATGTCGATGAAGTACTTCAACACACCCGGCATGCCGCCATTGTATTCGGACGTCACCACGACGAGCCCATCGGCTGCGAGAACGGTCTCGGCAAAGGGCGCGAAAGCAGCGGGTTTTTCGGCATAGGAAGAAGGATTGAAAATCTCAGCAGGCAGATCAGCCAGATCGAGCAGTTTCGCATCCGCGTTGAGCGCCGCGTAAATCGATTCGATCTGAGTGGCAACTTTTCGTGTGCTGCTATCCGGACGATTGGTTCCTGAAATGATGGCAATCATGCATTTTTTTTTTCGGCAGGCTTGGACGTTACGCTTTTGTCGGTCTTTTCAGCAGGCATTTTCTTTGGCCACCGTCGAAGGCCGTGCTGAAACCACAAACGCCAGACGACAAGCAGCGCCTCCCACACGATGCCACCTGACATCTTGGACGATCCGAGAAAACGGTCGGTGAAGATAATGGGCACCTCGCTGATGCGCATGCCCTGCCGCCAGACCTTGTGCGAGAGTTCAATTTGAAAACTGTAGCCGTTGGAGTGAACCGCATCGAGGTTCAAAGATTCGAGGGCCCGCCGGTGAAAACATTTGAACCCGCCGGTCGGATCGGAAAACGGCATCCCGGTGATGGTGCGGACATAGACACCTGCACCCATGCTCAGGACGAGCCGATTGAGCGGCCAATTGATCACGCGAATGCCGTTGCAGTAGCGCGAACCGAGCACGAGGTCGGCGTCTTTCGCCGCGTCAAGGAATCTGGAGATGTCATCTGGGTTGTGGCTGAAGTCGCCATCCATCTCGAGGATGTATTCGTAATCACGCTCAAGCGCCCATTGGAATCCCGCGAGATAAGCCCGTCCGAGCCCGTTCTTTTCCTTACGATGCAGAACATGGATGCGCGGGTGTTTGGCGACGAGTTCGTCGGCCAGCTTGCCTGTCCCGTCAGGTGAATTATCGTCCACGACGAGCAATTCAACCGACCCGGGCAGCGCCAGAATACGGTCGGCCAGCGGGTTGATATTCTCCCGCTCGTTGTAGGTGGGAACGATGACTAGTGCCTTTTCATTCATGGCCGGCTCCGGTGCAAACCGAGATTTGGAGAAAATCAGGCCAATAACAAGCCGAAGCTGTGTGAAATCGACTAAAGTTTTTCCCGGAAAAAGGCACTGACATCGCCAGCGAAATCCTTTTCACTCTCCCGGATTTTTATGCCGAAGCGGACCGACATTCATTCAGTGCTGATCATCGGAGCGGGGCCCATTGTGATTGGTCAGGCGTGCGAGTTTGATTACTCGGGCACCCAGGCGTGCAAGGCGTTGCGCGAGGAGGGCTACCGCGTCGTGCTGGTCAACTCCAATCCGGCCACTATCATGACCGATCCGGAATTCGCGGATCGCACCTACATCGAGCCGGTGACACCCGAAGTCGTCGAGAAAATTATCGTGCGTGAACTCGCCGAAATGAAGCGCACCGGTGCCGAGGGCAAACTCGTCATCCTCCCCACACTCGGTGGCCAGACCGCGCTCAATACGGCGATGAAGCTGCACGAAAATGGTGTACTCGAGAAATATTCCATTGAGCTGATCGGTGCCAGCCCGGATGCGATTGAGAAAGGGGAAGATCGTCAGATTTTCAAAGATCTGATGATTAGCATTGGGCTCGACATGCCCATCAGCGGCACGGCCCATACGATGTCTGAATCATGGGATGTCGCGACGATGATCGGTCGATTTCCTGTAATTATCCGACCGGCCTACACACTGGGAGGCACCGGCGGCGGCATTGCGTACAACAAGGAGGAATTCGAGGAAATGGCGAAGCGCGGCATCGACCTTTCGCCGGTCAACGAAATCCTCATCGAGGAATCACTGCTCGGTTGGAAGGAATTCGAAATGGAGGTCATGCGTGATCGGATGGACAACTGCGTGATTATCTGCTCGATTGAAAACTTTGACCCGATGGGCGTGCATACGGGCGACTCCATCACCGTGGCACCGGCGCAGACGTTGACGGACAAGGAATACCAGATCATGCGCAACGCGAGCTTTGCCGTGATTCGCGCGGTTGGCGTCGAAACCGGTGGTTCCAACATCCAATTTGCGGTCAATCCCGACAATGGCCGACTGGTCGTCATCGAGATGAATCCGCGTGTCAGTCGCAGTTCGGCACTGGCATCGAAAGCAACCGGGTTCCCCATTGCGAAGATCGCCGCGAAGCTCGCAGTCGGTTACACGCTGGACGAAATTCCGAACGACATCACGCGCGAGACACCGGCAAGCTTTGAACCGACGATTGATTACGTCGTGACCAAGGTGCCGCGCTTTGCGTTTGAGAAATTTCCGCAGGCCGATCCGACATTGAACACGCAGATGAAGTCTGTCGGCGAAGCCATGGCGATTGGACGGACTTTCAAGGAAAGCCTGCAAAAGGCGTTACGCTCGTTGGAGATTGGTCGTTCCGGATTGGGCGGCGACGGCAAGCCGTGGCGGATTGGTGAGAATGTGTATGGCGACCGCGACATCCTGCCGCGCGATGTCATTATCCGAAAACTGACGGTGCCCAATGACGAGCGCGTCTTCTTTGTTCGCCACGCATTGCGCGCCGGAATGTCCATCGATGAGATCCACGATCTGACCAGGATCGACATCTGGTTCCTCGCGCAGATCAAGGAAATCGTCGATTGCGAAGAGGAACTGGCCGCTGTTGCTTCGGCTTGAGTGGTGTCCGCCATGGACCGTACTCATCAGCTTCTCGTCGTCAGCGACATTCATCATGCCGGTGCCGGGGAGCGGAAACGTGTCGGTTACGAGGACGCCATAGCGAACAATTTCGTTCAGCGAATGGTGTTGCGGTTGTACCGGCGGCACGTGTGGATGAGAGACCCGCTCGGACACAGTCATTTTCTCGATCGATTCCTGGAACAGGCGGGCGAGCCGGATTTCGTTGTGGCAAATGGCGACTATTCCTGCGATTCCGCATTTGTTGGCGTGGCGGATGAACCGTCCTTTCTGAGCGCGCAGGAATGTCTGAGAAAGTTACGTGAGCGATTCGGTGATCGTCTGCGGGAAACCATCGGGGATCACGAACTGGGCAAGACGAGTCTGGTCGGCGGGCATGGTGGTTTGCGCCTCGAAAGTTTTCATCGTTGTGCGAACGAACTTGGATTGAAGCCATTCTGGACACGCGAAGTGGGGGATTATGTTCTCATGGGTGTTACCTCCACATTGAGCGCGCTCGATATTTATCTTGGCGAAGGGTTGTCTGACGAGGCGGATGAATGGCATGAGCTTCGCGATGAACACATCGGGGAAGTTTCGGCCACATTTGATCGATTGAAGAAAGGCCAGCAGGTCATTCTGTTCTGTCACGACCCGAGCGCGCTGCCGTTTCTCGCCCGAATCCCGGCCGTGCGAAAACGCTACGGGCGGATTGCCCGGACGGTCATTGGGCATCTGCATTCGCCATTCATTATGGGCACGGCGCAGCGCCTGGCCGGTATTCCTGAGATCGGCTTCCTGGGCGTCTCTATCCGGCGCATGAGTTCGGCCCTTCGCAAGGCGCGGTTGTGGGAACCGTTCAAGGTGGTGCTCTGTCCCTCCCTGACGGGAATCCAGTTGTTCAAGGACGGCGGATATCTGACGGTTGAATTGCCGGAATCTTCCGGTGGCGAATTGGATTGGAAGTTTCACCCGATTCCTTGGTGAATTTCCTGCCTGGCGATCACGCGAACTGCCCAGCCTGCGTTTGTTGTCGACCGCAAGCGGAGTTGTTCGGATTGACCAAAACGCGGCCGATGGAAACAGATTGGCGCGACGTCAATTCAAACGCGAAGCTTCGTGCTTGGCGTAGTATTCCGGCAGGCGAGACGCCCGCGCCACGATTATCCGCCGATGAAACTCATCGTGCGGTCGGGTTGCACGAAGTCTGTTTCACCGATGTGATGACGCTCTTCTTTCTTTGAAACAATTCCTCTGAGCGTGGCTTGCAGATCGGGTTCCGAGACTTCGCCACGAAGGATGGGTTTCAAATCGTGCTCGTGCAGGCTGAACAGGCAGGTGCGGATCTTGCCGTCACTGGTCAGGCGCAGGCGATCACAATTGCCACAGAACGGCTCGCTGACCGGCGCGATGATACCAATCTCGCCGCTGCCGTTCCTGAAGCGCCAGCGCCTGGCGGTTTCCGACGCATGGGCTGGCGGAATGTCTTCCAGGTCAAACCGTTCCAGCAATCGTTCCAGAATCTCTTTCTTTGATACGACATGATCCTTCTGCCACGCACGACTGGAATCCAACGGCATGAACTCGATGAAGCGCATGATGACTTCCTGTTCCTGTGCGAAGTTGGCCAGGGCCACGATTTCATGATCGTTCAGGCCGCGCATCACGACGGCATTGATCTTGATCGGACTGAATCCAAGCTCACGCGCCTGCTTGATGGCGTCGAGCACGAGTTTCAATCCGTCTCGGCCGGTAATGCGCTCAAAGTTGCCGGCGTCCAGTGAATCGAGACTGAAGCTGATTCGTTTTAAACCAGCCGATCTCAACGCCTCGGCGTTTTGAGCGAACAGGAAGCCGTTGGTCGTAAGCGCGAGGTCTTCGATCTGCGGAATTGCGACAAGTTTGGCAACCAGTCTGTCCACATTGCGGCGCAGCAGGGGCTCGCCACCGGTCAGGCGAATCTTGCTGATACCACATTCCGCCCCGACCTGAACGACGCGTTCAATTTCCTCGTAGGTGAGGAACTGGCTTTTCGGCTTCCACGAGTAATTGATCTCTTTGGCCTTCGCGGGAACGAATCGGTCACGATAAAAGTTGGCGGCCTCTTCGGTTTCCGGCAGGCAATAAAGGCAGCGAAAATTGCAACGGTCGGTGATGCTGATGCGCAGGTCACGCATGGTGCGACCAAAGGAATCAACCAGAGACGGTGCCGATGTCATCGTCACTCAACCTAATGCCAGATGGCCACAGGGGAAGGCCTATTTCTCCGGCGCCAGTTCCAGCGGCGCGGGTGCTGCCGGTCGGATGGTGACGGTGCCGTCCTTGTGAAGTTCAACATCCAGCTTGCTGCCGGGAACATCGGTCGGCGGTGCGCGCCGTTTGGTGGGCTGGCGGACGCTGTCCATCAGGATTTGTCCACCCTTGCGAGTGTCCATCAAGGTTCCGTTGCGGGCCCAATCCAGACGACGGGCGATTGCCTGCTCTGACTTCAAACGGGAAAGCTGCTCCTTGACGAAATCAAGATCGTTCAATTGTTTTTCCATGCCTTCCTTGTCGCCCTGCATGCGTTTTAACTCAGTCAGCAGAAACTCTTTGTCTCCTTTGGTCGCGACGAGATCTTTCTGGGTGACGCCGATTTCGTCTTTCAACTTGTCGAGGTTGATCTGCAATCGACCCATCTGGTCGTTCAGGTCGGAGACCGTCCGTTTCAAGGTGTTCTTTTCGGCGCTGAGATCCTGAATCTGCGTGTCCCGTTGGGTAATGACCCCGTCTTTAGATTTTTCGAGGGCGGCCAGTTTCCGGGCGGCTTCGGCTTTCTCGGCGGCGATCAACTTGTCTGCGTCAGCGGCTGATTTTTGCGCCTTGGCCACTGCTTCCTGTGCCGCCCGCGCTTCGTCCTGCGCCTTCTGAAGCGCTGCTTGTAAATCCGTTGTAGCGGCGCCTGGAGTAGCAGCGGTTGGAGCGACTGGTGTTGGTTGCGCGGTTGCGGTTGCTTGCGCTTGAGCCAACTGGGCCCGCAGGGCCTCTACCTGGCTGGGATCGGAGTTTTTGACCTTGTCCTCAAGTTGGCGGATTTGGGCGTCCCTTTTCTCTCGTTCCGCCTGCGACTGGTTGTGGGTCATCAGGAGGCCAACACCCAGAAGCGCGCAAATGGCCACCAACAACACGACTGCAACTTTACTGTTCATAATGGGCAAGACTGCGACGGTCTTTCCGGATTTGCAAGTCTTGGAACTGATTGGTCTAAATCTGGCAAATCAGGCCTCTAAACCGGGAAAAACGCTTGACCCGGATGTTGAATTCCCCAAGGTTACCCGGCACGTTATTGGTGTCCTTTATCCGAATTTCAATATGAAAACAAAAACTATGTTCAAGAAACTGAAGTCATTCGTCCTGTTATTGCCGGCTGTGGCAATGGTCATGGCGGGCGGCTCTGCAACAGCTCAAGTAGGCTTTGTTGCGGCATCGACGACGGATTACAGCGGTGGTGTCGTTCGTATCTCAAAGACCGCGCCAACCTTGGTGGCGCTGGGCGAGGAATACGCCAATACCATTACCATCACGGCGGTGGACGACGCCGGCGACGTCGCGGTTTCGGATGTCGTTCCCGGTGGTGCTACCTATGTGAGCAGCACACCACCCGCGAAAAAGGACGACGACAAGCTGACCTGGATGTTCGCTACGATGAATCGCGGCGAAACGAAAACGATTACCATCAAGCTCAAAGCAGCGAAGGAAGGGAGCTACAAGAGTTGTGCGACCGTGCACGCGCTGCCTAAAGCGTGCGTGGTGACGGTGATTGGCAAGCCGGGGCTGAAGATCGTCAAGACGGGACCGACCACGGCCGTCATTCGAGAGAACATCAGTTACACGATTCAAGTGAGCAACCCGGGCAACATGGCGGCGCGCGGCGTGGTGGTAACCGACAACATCCCCGCCGGACTGTCCCACAGCACCGGGCAGAAAACGTTGACGTGGAACATTGGCGACCTGGCACCTAAAGAAAGCCGAACCATCCCGGTGGTGCTGCAAGGCGTCTCGATGGGCAAGCACTGCAACAAAGCGGTGGCCACTTCAAGCAATGCGGGCAAAGCGGAGGCCGAAGCCTGCACGACGATTCTCGTCCCTGGATTGGTCGTCACCAAGACCGGGCCGAAGCTGCAGTTCCTGGGCAAACTGGCCACCTACTCAATCGGGGTGACGAACAGCGGTGATACGACCTTGAACAACGTTGTGGTGACCGATCGCGCACCGGCAGCTACCACCATTCAATCCGCTCGCGGCGCGACGGTGACGGGCAACATTGCGGTCTGGCAAGTGGCCAGCCTCAAGCCGAAAGAAGGCAAAAGCTTCAACGTGGTGTTGACCACCATGATTCCGGGCACGCACCCGAACAACGTGAGCGCAACGACTGCCGAGGGATTGACCGGCAGCGCGGTGGCGCCCACCAAGTGGGAAGGTATTTCAGCGCTGTTAATCACGATGGGAGATGATCCGGACCCGATCAAAGTCGGCGGCTCGACGACCTACACCATCAAGGTGACCAACCAGGGCACTGCGGATGACGCAGCCGTCAAGCTGATGGCCACCTTCGACGAGGAGATCACCCCGACGGGAGCAAGCAATGGCGGAGTCGTTTCGGGCAAGACCGTGACCTTCCCGGCGTATCCGACATTGGCACCCAAGCAGTCGTTCACCTACACAATCACGGCCAAGGGCGTGAAAGCGGGCGACCATCGCCTGAAGGTGACGCGGACCTCAAGAGACATTCCCAAGCCGACGACGGTGGAAGAATCGACCCGGGTTTACTAACCCGCGTCCAGGTTGAAATTACACGGCCGGCAGTCTTCCGACTGCCGGCCTTTTTCTTGCCCGGAAGGCAGCCTATTCCAATCGTGACCCGGGCCGTGATCTAAAATAGTTGTTCACCATCGAGGTCGCACGCTTGACCGTATTCAGTCTGACAGACAGAATGGGGGAAATTAACGCTTACTGATGATAAACAAATACTTCAATCTGCTCGCGCTGGCGGCGACCGTAATTACCCTGACCAGCGGATGTGAGGTGGTGAAAAACCGCCAGGTAAAAGAGAGGACCGACGGCTATCAGCCGGGAATCGTCCTGACACCACAGGGGTACGATACTTGGGGTCGCCGCTGGGGAACTGCCCCGGTTGCCACGACGGTGGTTGCCAAGGCGGAGCCTAAAAAGCCGGAACCGGCGCCAGCCCCTCCCGTCAAGACTGTTACCCTTCCGACTCCGGCCACAGCCTCGGCTGATTCCAGTGGTGGAGTGGTTCGTATCTCCAAGGAGGCACCGGCACTGGTGGCCATTGATGAGGAATACACGACGACGATTACTCTCTACGCCGTTGATGCGGCATCCAGTATTGAAGTTGCGGATGTCATTCCCTCAGGGGCCACATATGTAAGCAGTAGTCCTCCGGCAACGCAGGATGGCAACAACCTCGCGTGGAAATTCCCTGCCATGGCAAAGGGCGAGACCAAGACGATTAAGGTGAAACTCAAGGCAGCAAAGGAAGGCAGCTACAAGAGCTGTGCGACCGTGCATGCTCTACCGCAAGCATGTGTGGTGACGGTGATTGGCAAGCCGGGGCTGAAGATCGTCAAGACGGGACCGACCACGGCCGTCATTCGAGAGAACATCAGTTACACGATTCAAGTGAGCAACCCGGGCAACATGGCGGCGCGCGGCGTGGTGGTAACCGACAACATCCCCGCCGGACTGTCCCACAGCACCGGGCAGAAAACGTTGACGTGGAACATTGGCGACCTGGCACCTAAAGAAAGCCGAACCATCCCGGTGGTGCTGCAAGGCGTCTCGATGGGCAAGCACTGCAACAAAGCGGTGGCCACTTCAAGCAATGCGGGCAAAGCGGAGGCCGAAGCCTGCACGACGATTCTCGTCCCTGGATTGGTCGTCACCAAGACCGGGCCGAAGCTGCAGTTCCTGGGCAAACTGGCCACCTACTCAATCGGGGTGACGAACAGCGGTGATACGACCTTGAACAACGTTGTGGTGACCGATCGCGCACCGGCAGCTACCACCATTCAATCCGCTCGCGGCGCGACGGTGACGGGCAACATTGCGGTCTGGCAAGTGGCCAGCCTCAAGCCGAAAGAAGGCAAAAGCTTCAACGTGGTGTTGACCACCATGATTCCGGGCACGCACCCGAACAACGTGAGCGCAACGACTGCCGAGGGATTGACCGGCAGCGCGGTGGCGCCCACCAAGTGGGAAGGTATTTCAGCGCTGTTAATCACGATGGGAGATGATCCGGACCCGATCAAAGTCGGCGGCTCGACGACCTACACCATCAAGGTGACCAACCAGGGCACTGCGGATGACGCAGCCGTCAAGCTGATGGCCACCTTCGACGAGGAGATCACCCCGACGGGAGCAAGCAATGGCGGAGTCGTTTCGGGCAAGACCGTGACCTTCCCGGCGTATCCGACATTGGCACCCAAGCAGTCGTTCACCTACACAATCACGGCCAAGGGCGTGAAAGCGGGCGACCATCGCCTGAAGGTGACGCGGACCTCAAGAGACATTCCCAAGCCGACGACGGTGGAAGAATCGACCCGGGTTTACTAACCCGCGTCCAGGTTGAAATTACACGGCCGGCAGTCTTCTGACTGCCGGCCTTTTTCTTGCCTGGAAAACGTGCAAGTTCCGCGACCAATCACCAGTCGCCAACACTGCCGTCGCGATGGAAGACGCGCTGCGCAATCTCCTGTTCGAACGGATGCTTCGCCACTTCGTCTTCATTAATCGATATTCCCAATCCCGGGCGCGAGTTCGGGCGGACAATGCGACCTTCCTTTTCGATGGTGAATCCTTCCTCCACGACATCCTGCCGCCAGGGCACATCCTCATGCACCGTCTCGCAGATGATGTATCCCGGTTGAGAGAATCCAAACTCCAAAGATGCCGCTGTGCTGACGGGTCCCTGCGGATTGTGCGGCGCAAGTGCTATTCGGTGGGCATCCGCCAACGCCGCAATGCGCCGGGCACCGGTGAACCCGCCGCTATGGGTCAAATCGAGCTGGCAGATTTCGCAGGCACGCTTCGCAAAAAGATCACGAAACTGCTCAAGGCTGGTGACCCGTTCGCCCGTGGCGACCGGCGTCGTAATTGCCGCATTGATGGCGGCAAGACCATCGACGCACTCCGGCCAGCAGGGTTCTTCGAAAAAATAAAGCCCATAGGGATCCAGCGCCTTGCCGAACTTCAGGCCCATCGCCGGTGACGGGCGGGCGTGACAATCCACCATGATATCGATGTCGTCTCCCGTGGCTTCGCGCATCGCCGCCACGCAGGACTCCGCCGCTTTGACGGGTTGCAGTCCTTCGATTGGCATGGTACTCGGGACCGCCATGCATTTGAAGGCGGTGAACCCGTCGGCAACCGCCTCCTGCGCGAGGTCGGCGAAGCGTTTGGCGTTATCCACCGGCGTCTCGTAAAAATCCTCCATGCGTCCGCCGCCGAGGTGGCAATACGTTCGAATCGTGTCGCGCACCGGTCCGCCGAACAGTTTCGAACACGGAAGATTCGCGACTTTGCCCACGATATCCCAAAGCGCCAGATCGATGCCCGAAATTGCCGTGACCCGCTCAATCCCGTGCCCGTGCCAGAAGTGTTGCCGATACATTACCTGCCACAAGTGCTCAGGTCGGGTCGGGTCTTCCCCAATCAGTAGTTGCGAAAGATCCTCAATCGCTCCTGTGACCCCGCGCGTGTGCCATTCCAACGTGGCCTCGCCCCAGCCGATGAGACCGGGTTGATCGGTAACGACTTTGACGAACACCCAGTTTCGCATTCGTGCGTGGCAGACCAGGGTTTTGATGTCAGTGATTTTCATTCAGTGGGACGAATCTGAAACGCATGCCGTCTTTTGGAAAGGATCATTGACTATTTCATTCGGTCAGGAAACGTAGTTGCTATCAGCGATCGGAACTCTCGCTACAGCGCCATCATAGGGCGGAAGTTCGACTTCGCAATTGCCGCCAACACCATCGGAGCAGTGACAAAACGTCTTCGCAAAGGATTCTCGCTTTTATGTCCGCGACGAGCCCCGGAGTCCGTTCTCGTGTATGTGGATTACGGTTCAAATTGATGAGGCCGCTCGATGGGCGCTCCGCACATAATGCAATTCGTTCGCTTCGAGTTTGTCTTGCGCCCGCAGTTGCCGCACTCAAGGATTGTGACACGGATCCTGCCGTTAATCTTTCCGTCACGGAGATCGATTTCCAAAATCTTTTCCTCCAAATCCTCGTCCTTGAAATCGGCTTGCTCGCGCAACAGTTCCCACATCGCCTGACAAACCAGCGACAGTCTTTCGACCTGTCGTTGGGTATTGCGCAAATCTTCCTCAACCCGCCCGGTCTTGCGATCGACCTTCTCGGTCGCATTCGCCAGACCAGCGATATCGGTATGTTGATATGCCTGCCAAATCATGATTTGTGTTCCGATATCCACGACACGGACTTGACCGTAGGGACTAACCCGTTTCCATCACCTGCGGTTAAAGCAAACATGCAACACGTAACCGAAGGCGAGCGTTGCCACTAAAAGACAAAGTGGCCCGGAGTAATTGAGCGCGGGTCCCATAAACGCCCGGACCAGGGCAGCGACACCCGTTACGAAGAGACCCAATATTGCGAATCCGGGAATCTCGGTTGAGGGCTTTGGTTCAGGTGCGTCACTCATTACTGTTCTGAATTAAAGCGTGGGAATGACCGTTGTCAGCACTTGATCGTCTTTCGCTTCTTGCCGATGGTGCCGCGCTTTTGCACCTTGCGGATGTAATCCGGCGACGAGAAGACCTCGCAACTGTTGCTGCCCAGGTCGGCGGAAACCGGACCGATTTTCTCGCCGGTCTTGAGGGCGAGATCCGTCAGCGGTTTGACGTAGCATCCCACCGCGATGATGAAAAAATTCATCTGGTAGCGAACCACGTCCGGAGACTTGTGAATTGTTTTCTGCACTCGTTGAATCAGGCTCTTCAACTCCACCAGATCGAGTTCCGTGTCGTCCTTGATTGCGACCAGGCCGCTCAACGTCGCCCAGCCCGCGCCGGCCACTATTGGTTTTGCTGACTCGATCCATTTAAGCGCCATCACGTGACCGTGTGGACCACCCGCGGCGACCCAGGGGACCGTCGCCCCGGATAACGAACCGGCTTGGGCATTATCCGCCCAGCGTTGCAGATCTTTCCTGGTCATACGCTCGTCATCGGCAATCAACCCGGCGAAGTACATCGCGTCGTAATTGCCGGTGTCGTAGAGATCGAGCGCGAGTTGGTAATCTTTCTTGATGCGCTTCTGCATCTTTTTCATGTCGCCGATGGACACACCGAAGCACGGCTCTTTCACGCCATAGTTCTTCATCAGCAACTTCTTGTAGCTCGCCTTGCCGAGCGCTTCCATTTCCTTGAGGACTTCTTTTGCAGTCATGAAAGAAAGTAGTTCAGTGGTTTGTAACGTTTCAAGTGCATTGACAATACATGCCCTCTGCGGAGGTAACAAGGCCATCCATGAGGTTGACAGTGTAACGTGTTCTTTGAATTGAGATCAGCGTGTTTGACGATTCGGATTCAGCGGCTCGCTCCCAAGTTCGTGCTAATAGCGAGTTTGAATATTTCGAGTTCTGTTCCGCGAAAAGTGAAGGATACTCAACACAAATCGATCTGCCGCCTGACGGAACGGGATAACACTTGTCGTTAACCGATGCCAAGGCGATGCTTCGCCTCTCAGAACTGTTACATGGCGGCGAAAGGGAAAATTCTCGTAATTGGTGGCGGACCCGCCGGTTCCACGGTTGCGACGTTGCTCGCCAAAGCCGGGCTGCCGGTAACATTGCTGGAGAAAGCGAGATTTCCGCGATTTCACATCGGGGAATCGCTCCTGCCGTATAACCGCCCCTTGTTTGAGGAACTCGGTGTGCTAAAGGCATTGGAGGCGGTCGGGTTTCCGGTAAAACACGGAGCGCAATTTCATCTGGGCAATGGTTCCAAACATCTCAAGTTCGCGTTTGGTGATGGCCGATTTACCCACGAACCGACGGCGTTTCAGGTGGAGCGTGCGATATTCGATGACGTGCTCCTGAAAAATGCTCGCGCGAATGGTGTCGAGGTTTGCGAGGGCATTACTGTTTCGGATTTCGCCGATGAAGATTCAGGCGTCTCGGTCGCCGCTCGGACTGACGATGGGGAAATCCGGAACTATTCGGGTAGATTTCTGGTGGATGCAACCGGGCAGATTAATTTTACGGGCACTCGCGACGGTTTGCGGGAATTTCATCCCAAACTACAGATGGTTTCCGTTTTCGGCCATTACTCGAACGTGCATCTGGACGAGGGAACGAGGGCTGGCGATACGGTCATTATTCGAGACCGCGACAGATGGTTCTGGCTGATTCCCATCGGCAGCGAAAAGGTAAGTGTCGGAGTTGTCGCGGACAGGAAAGAGTTCAGCTCGGCGAGCGCGCCGGAAAAGTATTTTCAGCAGTCACTCGATCAGTGCCGCGAAATGCGCGAACGGATGGCGGTCGCGAAATTGCTGACACCGATTCGGACTGCGGCCGACTTTTCGTATTGCAACCGGCGCTTCGTTGGCAACCGGTTGCTGCGAGTAGGCGATGCGGCCGGTTTTCTCGATCCCATTTTTTCGTCGGGTGTTTATCTCGCCATGCTCTCGGGACAATTGGCGGCAGTGGCACTGAAACAGGCATCAAGCAACGATGACCGGCGCAAAAAGTATCTCACGCAATATGAAAATAAGATGCGAAACGCGTTCAATTTCTACCGTGAAATGGTCGAGGGATTTTACTCTTTGCCGTTTCTTGATGTTTTTTTCGAACCCCGCGATTTTCTGAAAATCCCGGACGCGGTCAACGCCGCGCTGGCTGGCGAACTTTCCGGTCGCTGGGCGTTGTGGTGGCGCATGCGGATGTTTTTCTGGCTTGTGCGGCGTCAGACTCGGCGGCCGTTCCTGCCACATGTTTCGTTTGATTGACCCAAAGTATCGTCGAATGGAAAAGTCACTTCCGAAATTTCCGAAGACCTTCGCGATGAAGACGGTCAGGGCAGTCCCCAAATACGGGATTGGATTCGCCCGGATTATTGTTCGGCTCTTTGCCTGCGTGTTGCTTTGGCTGATTGGAGTAGTCGGTTGCCGCACCATCCCACCGTCGCCCACCATCGATCTGCGCGAACCGGGCTGGACCACCCAATTGGGTGAGGCGACGTGGAAACGCGATGAGGCAGCTGAAATTCTGGCGGTGGAAATCCTGCTGGCGCGGCGCGGCACGAATCTAACCTTTCTGCAGGTATCAAAAGGGGGGCTGCCGCTTTTCGAAGTCACTCTTGCGAACGGACTGTGGAACATTCGCTCCAGCGATGGACAAAAATCCTACGGTGGACAGGGCAATCCGCCGGTCCAGGCCGGACCGGGCCAACTCGCTCAGGTGCTCGCGGGTCTGCCACTTACCAGAGGTTGGGAGGGTGTGCTGGCCGGTGAATCGATTCGCCTGAGTTGCCCGCGCACAGGTGAAGAATGGGAAGTGTTTATGACGCCATGATTCGTCGCGCTTTTCTCGCCATTGCCCTGTTGGCTTTATTGGTTTTCGGTTGGTCACGAGTTCGCTTCGATGCGGATCCCCTCAATCTGCTGCCAGGCGACGTGCCGGCCGTGCGGGATCTGAAGTGGCAGCAACGCCATTTTGCCGACGCGGACGAAACACTCATCACCCTTCATTCGGCGAACGCCAACATCGTTGCTTCCGCGGCAGAGTCATTGGCGGCAGAGTTCAATCAGAGAACCAATCTCGTCGCCGATGCCCAATGGCGGTCCGGTCTCGACGAAAATCCACGGGCCGTCGCTGAATTGCTCGCGTGGCTCTGGTTGAATGGATCGCCCTCCGCGTTCGCGGATTTGACCAACCGTCTGCAACCCGCGGCGTTGCGGGAACGACTGGTGTCCGTTCGTGAAGAGCTGGCCACCACCTTTTCTCCACTGGAGATTGCGCGCCTGAGCCGAGATCCGCTGGGACTGACGCGAATCCCGTTGCCGTCCGGAATCGACAAGCCCGATGCGCCGGACGCGTTTCACTCGCGCGATGGGAAGTTTCGGGTAATCCGGGTCAGGCCGCGCCGGCCGCTCGGAGATTACCGCGATTGTGCCCGCTGGATGGATGAAGTGAGAGGCGTGATGACCACCTGGAGTAATGCACAAACCAGCGGGAAACTGGTGGAGCTTGGGATTACCGGCCGGCCGGCGTTCGTTGCCGAGATGGCGTTGGGTATGGAAAGGGATATGGCCCGTGCCACGCCCTGTACAGCGCTGCTGGTCGCGGTTTGCTTTTGGTTCGCGCACCGCCGCTGGCGACCAATGCTGTGGTTGGCCGTTTTGCTGGCGATCATCATTGCGGCAACGCTGGCTGTGGGTGGAATTATTTTCGGTACCCTGAACGCCATCAGCCTGGGCTTTGCCGCTATCTTGTTGGGTGTAACCGCCGACTACGGATTGGTGCTCTATCAGCAATATGTTTTCACTCGGGGCGATGCGAGTCTGGCTCGCGCCGCCGTGGCACCGGGAATTATCTGGTCGGCCATCACCACTGCGGGAGCGTTCGGGTCACTCGTTTTTGGCGGTTTGCCCGGTCTGGCGGAATTGGGCGTGCTGGTGAGTGCGGGCGTTCTTCTGGGTGCGATCGTTATACTGAAATTCTTTCTGCCACACCTCTCGGCAAGCCAGTTCAACGAGGCGAAGCGCGATGAACATTCCTTCGTGCACTCAGATAAGCGGCAATCCATCGTGGCTGTGATCGGGGTGGTTGCGTCCCTCTTGATACTCTTCACCAAAGGATTGCCGACGTTGCGGGTGGACGCCGATGCGTTTCAGCCCGTCGGCAGTGAGGCGCACGCGGCCATGCTCGACATCAATTCGCACTTGAGCAATGCGGAGAGCGGAATGCTGTTGAGCATCAGTGGGGCCGATGTAACATCGGTCGCCCGTTCGCTGGAAAAATTGCGTCCGGTGCTGGCGACGCTCGAACAGGAGCGAAAGGTGAAACATTTCCTGCTGCCTGATTCGATCTGGCCGAGTTCGGAAAACCAACTGCGCAATCGACCCATCGCCGGAGTCCTGGCCGATCGTCTCGACGATATCAAGCAAGTCGCGCGTGAATATGGGTTCCGTCCGAATTCACTCGAATTGACGACGGACATCATGGAATCGTGGCGCGAGGCGGCAGCCGCGAATACGAATGCGTTGTGGGAACCCAGGCATCCCGAAGTCCAAAAACTGCTTGCACAGGCCGGTACCACTTCTGATGGCGACGCGCGCGCCGTTGGATGGATTCACCCCGCAATATCGGGAACTGCGTTTGCCGGAGAATTGGAAAAACGCGCGGTCGATGCCGGATTGAAAAACCAGGTTTCCGTCACGAGCTGGCAATTGGTGGGCGACACCGTTTGGTCCATCGTCGAGTCCAGTCAGGAACGAATTCTTGGCGTGATGGCAATGCTGGTTCTGGCATCGCTCTGGATGGCATTCCGCAACGTGCGTGAAGTCGCATTATGTATTGGTGGAATGGCGGCGGGCCTGCTCGGTTTGCTGGCGGTGATGAGACTGGCGGATTGGCACTGGAACCTTCTCAACCTTGCTGCTCTCCCGCTTCTTCTGGGCCTCAGTGTGGATTACGGAATCCATACATTGCATGCGCTGCGACGGCGAGAGGCCGGCGATCGACACGCTCCGCGGAACACGGGAAAGGCGCTGCTGTTGTGCGCGGCCACTTCGGCGGGAGCGTTCGGTTCGCTGGCGATCACGAATAACCCCGGCCTCGCCAGTCTTGGTCGAGTCTGCGCGGTCGGAGTGGCTTGTGGTTGGCTGGGAACGGTGCTCGTGACTCCTGCCTTGTGGCGACTCTGGGCCGCGAAACCAATTTTTGTCCGTGATCCAAACCGCCCGTCTCGCGCCTACGGAGCAACCGGCTGGCGGGTTGGCCTGAGCATTGTGCGAATGATTCCACGCAAGCTCGCCCTCGCGATCGGTGGCACCCTGGGATGGTGCTATGGAGCGCTACATTCAACCCGCCGCCGGATCGTGTCTGCAAACCTGAAGCCAATTGATTCCATCTCCTCCAAAGCTTTGCCGCGAAAGTCGTCTCAGGTATTCCGCAATTTTGGGAGAAAGCTGGTGGACCTGATGCGCTTCGAAGCCGGTCGGCCGGTAATGGAGTTGTTCGATTTTCACAGCGATTGGAGCAAAATCGAAGAGATCCGAACGTCAGGTGGCGGCATCCTGTTCGTGACGATTCACCTGGGCAACTGGGAACTTGGCGGCGCGGTACTGGCGGCCAAGGGCTTGCGACCGGCCGTGCTTTCCCATCCTGAACCAGACCCGCGATTGACGGAAATTCGAAAAGCGCATCGTGCGCAACTGGGTATTGATACGATTGTGATCGGTGATGACCCGTTTGCCTTCGTGGAAGTGGTGAAACGATTGAATGACGGCGGTGCGGTGGCTTTGCTTCTGGACCGGCCAGCGGTGGCGAAGGGCGTCGAATGTGAATTATTTGGCAAGCCGTTCATGGCTTCCATCGGCCCGGCGGAGCTCGCCCGAGCCACCGGGTGCGCCATCGTGCCAGTCGTGATTCCGGCGGAAGCCGATGGCTATCACGCGTTGGTGTTGGACCCGATTGCCTATAAAAGACCAAACCTTCGCGAGCGTGAGGCTCGGCAGCAACTGACCCGGCAAATCCTGCGTGCCTTTGAACCTGTCCTCCGCCAGTATCCAGACCAATGGTATCACTTTGTTCCCATCTGGCTCACTCCCGAAGATGGCTCGTCCTCACGCTGACCCTCATTGGGATGCCGGCAATCGCCGCGGACACCAATGGTATTATCACAGCGTGGCTGACGGCTCAGTCCAAAGTGACTACCTGGCACGCGGAGTTTCAGCAAACCCGCCGACTGCCGACGCTGACGCAGCCGCTCACCACGACCGGCCGCGTCTGGTTCCGCGCGCCCAACGAATTTCGTTGGGAACTTGGGATACCCGCTAGAAGCATCGCGGTTCGTCATGGCAATGTCGTCACGATGATTAGTCCGCGACTCAAGTTGGCTGAAATTTATCCCGTGGATAAAGGGCGGACCGGACCGTGGAGTGACGGATTGGCAATGATGGAGGCGGGTTTTCCTAAAAGCCGGGCCGAACTTGAATCGCGCTTTGTCGTGAGCCAGGCCGAGCCCGCGGCCAAGGGGCACCGCGTCATTATGAAACCACGTTCGGAAACAGCCCGGAGACTCCTGCGCGAAGTACGCCTGGAATTCGTTCTGGAACCCGCGAGACTTCTGGCGACGGAGTTCGAATTTGCCGACGGCACCGTAATGCGGAACGACTACCGAAACCAACAGTCCAACAAGGCGGTGAGCGATGAGTTGTTTCAACCGGTAATCAGCGCTGACTACCGGATTTCTCATCCACTGGGAAAATGAGTACGGAAGAAACCAGGCAAACCGCGTTGTCCCGGCTCCCCCATGGCCCGGAATTTCGTTTCGTGGATAGACTGCTCGATCTGGTTCCTGGAAAGTCAGGCATCGCGGAATACCGGGTTCGGGGTGATGAGCCTTTTCTCCGTGGACATTTTCCCGGCGAACCCATGATGCCTGGCGTGTTAATGATTGAAGCGGCAGCTCAGTTGGCTGGTATCGTGGCGCAAAGCGATCCTGATATCCCACCGTTAACGGGATTGAAACTCACAGCCGTTCGCAATGCCAAAATCACCGGTACTGTCCGCCCCGGCGAGACCCTTCATATTAAGGCGCGGGTTGAAGGACGAATGGGAAAGCTTGTCCAGGTCAACGCACTCGTAATGGCCGGTGACGACACAGTGGTGAAGGCCGATGTGACCCTTAGCGGGGAATGACCCGTTTCATCACAACGTCATCATTCGAAATGCCGGCGAGGTCAAATCCTTCCTTGGATAGCCCGTTCATCGCAATGTTTAGATAAAACGCACGCTCGTCAGTCCGACTGGGACGCCGATGTATCGGATACAATGTTGCCACAAGAATTTAGTCGATTGACCAAAGACGCGCCCACTCCGCGCGAGACGCCTTGCCGCGGTCGTTCATCTTGATCGCATCTACGAAGCGCCACTGACGGGGCACCTGCCATTCCGGCAATCGGGCACAAAGAAACTGGCGGAGCTGTTCGGCGGCGGTATCGCGTTGGAGTGCGACAACGGCCGCAATTTGTTCGCCCCTAATGGCGTCTCGACCCGGCAAACCCACCACGAGGCATTCGCGAACGGAGGCATGCTCCAATAGAGCTCGTTCAATCACTTCGGGCGACACTTTCCTTCCGGCAACATTGATTATATCCGAGGCTCGGCCGCGAAGAATTACGCAGCCATCCCGCAATTCGGCAAGGTCTGCGGTCACGAAACGACCCTCGCGCAGGGCGTTATCAGGCTCGGGCCAGTAGCTTGTTCCCACGGCCGGGCCGCACACGGTAAGGCATCCATCGGGCGAAAGGTCCACCGAGACGTTGTTCAGTGGTTCACCAGCAAGCGTCGCGTCAGTTCGCGGAGTGGACGTGCGGTCAAACGCAATTCCACCGCATTCCGATGAACCTAGAAAATTGTGAATCTTGAAGCCGCACTCTGCAAACACGCTGTGTTCAAGTTTAATTGGCAAAGGCGCACCCGCAGAGATGGCAAGGCGCAGATCTGTGGGAATTGCGTCCGCGTCCGACCACGCGCGCCAGAGTGCGGGCACCGCCGGGAGAGTCCAATTCGAGCCGGTAGTCGCAGCCGTTCGGAGCATTTCCGGTAGCGCCGAGGGACAAAGTGTCAGTGGAATGCCGTGGAGTAAAAGGGGCAAAACCAGGTTCGAGTATCCGTAGGAATGAGCCAGCGAGATTACCCCCAGATTCGGCGAATCCTGGCGCAGCTCCATCGTAGTGACGATATTATCAACATCGGCTGCCAACTGCGCCGCAGTAAAAACAGCGAAGCGGGCTGCGCCCGACGTTCCGGAGGTGGTCTTCAGGTGACTGATATCCACGGGCAAAGTGGTGAGTTCCAAACGGGACTGCCCCGGCTCAAGGGGACAAACAGGGATTCCGTCTCGCCAGGCGCGCAAGACGGTGAAAATAAATCCTGAATCGTTGCCTTGAGGAAAGGCGATCGGTTCCCCGAGGGTCGGCATCAAGGCGGCCTCCTCCGCCAGTTGGCAAAATGTCCAGGCGCGCCCCTTGCCAATCTCCTGGAGCGCGATCGCATCGCCGCATTCCTGAACGATTTTCAACCAGCGCTCGTAAAGCATTGACTGGTTCCTATCGACCTATTAAATCCGGCGCAAGCCTGTACGGATGGCTCAACATGGAAACTGTCGCCACATCTCGAGTCAGCCGACTCCGATTGTTCGACTTTGAGCGGGATACGTTCGCCTTCGCCAACGAAACAAAGTGGCGTTACATCGTGGACGAAACCACTCAACGGCAAACAATGGAGTGGCGGGATCCGCTACCGGATTACACGCTTCGCTGCTTCGTTCTGGTGCGCGCTGCCAAGCAATTCTTTCTTCATGCGCAATTCGAAGCCTCCAAAGAAAGAGGCGATAAAACCCTTTTGAGCAGGCAGGTTGGCGAGGTGTTGAGGCGAAATCCGCGTGCCCCTGCCGCGATTTCAAATCCGATCATTCTGACCGGACCTTCGAGCCTTCGAGACCTTAGCGTGAAGCATGAAGAATTGCTGAAATCGATGTGTGGTGGAGTCTGGCGAAGTTACCTCCAGCGGGGCAATTGGCGAATGGTGCTGCCAGTCTGGCGTTCACAACAGGAGCGGGTCGCCCGACAGGCCCTGGCGATCGTCCGATCAGGAATTCCAGCGGCGGTTCACGTCTTTCGGTTCCCCGAGGTGGCCATCAATCACGGCCTGCTTTTTTATGATGGGGTAGAGGACGAGCGTGAAATCCGGTTTACCGCCTATGATCCAAACACCCATGATCGTCCGCTGAAAGTGACTTTCGACAAGCTGGCAAGACGGTTCGTCATGCCGCAAACGCACTACTTCAAGGGCGGCAAGGTCAACGCCTACTGCATCTATAGCGGTTTACTTTTTTGATCAACTGATTCATCGCGACGTTTCGGCGTCCAGAAAAGGATGCCAAAAAACACCAGACCACAGCCGTTCACTCCCATGGTGTAGCCCAGTTTGTAGGTACGGCCCGAATTGTGCGGCGCGTAAATCGTCACGTCCTTACCGAGAAACAATGCCGGCAGGGTCGTCGGCATGAGCGCACCATGGACAAATCCCCAGATAAAACCGGCTGGCCGACTGGGATCGTTCCGTCGCGCCGCAAAATCCGCCGCGTAACCCAGCAGCATCGCCATCACGACAAAGCTGATCGCCTTGGGAATATAGATGGCCGCCAATCGGCGGAATTTGCCGAGGGGAACCGGGTTGGCGTTCGGATCGTCGATAGGGATGAGAATGTTTTTCCTGTGGCGTTTTGGGGCAAGAGCAAAATGCTTTTCACCCGCCTCATTGAATACCGGGCACTGCCTCAAATGACGGTATTCTATCCGGAACAGTATTGGTGGATTGCCGTACGGATTCTTGACTCCGCCACAACCAGCGCAGCCAGTTGAGGGTGTCTGAAATCGGTCGGATATGCGTCGCACCCGCTTGGTAAACACAAGTGACCGGCACGAATTCAATCTGCCAGCCGACAGCACGGGCCGCGACCAGCATCTCAGATTCGATCTCAAAACGCTGCGAACGAAGTAGTCCGTTCAGCGAATTCTCCAACCGCAACAATCGGAATCCACACTGCGTGTCCGGCCATGTTTGATGATTCATCGCTGAAAGCACCGCACTCATCAATCGGTTCGTCTGCCTTCGCAGCCATGGCATTGCCGTAGGCCGTATCATGCGATTCCCGATGATGAGATCGGATCCCGACTGCCCCCAACGACTCAGGAGACCGGGAATGTCCGCCGGTAAATGTTGGCCATCGCCATCCATGATTAGGGCATGTGAAAAGCCCTGTTTCCAACACCAATTCAGACCCGTGCGCAATGCCGCACCCTTTCCGGTTGGTTTCTGCATGCGCAAGACAGTAGCGCCCGCCGCCGCCGCCAAGGGGGCCGTCTGGTCGGTGGAACCGTCGTCCACCACGACCACCCGCGGAACCTGCGTCAGAACCTCTCTCACCAGCTTTTCAATGGTGACAGCTTCATTCCGGCAGGGAATCAATGCACAGCAGTTCATAGCCTCAAATCGTCCTGAGCCTAGACGTAATCGCAGGCATACACCACAAGATTGACAGTCGGACCTGGTATGGCGATGGTAGCGGGGCGGATTTCCTCCCGACGCATGAAATCAAACCAGTTTTTCGAGATTGCTCGCCTTATACGAGAAGGGTTTTATCAGCACGGTCATGGATAAATTCTTTCCGACTGTTGAAATGCTTTCTGCCACAGGTGCTGAGCAAAAACGCTGGCATGGGCAGGCGGAGGAGACGGCTCGGAGTTCGTTCGGCCGGGAGGTGTTTATTCGTGGCGTGGTTGAGGTTTCAAATTTCTGTCGAGAGAACTGTGCCTATTGTGGTATGCGACGCGACAATCGCGGTCTGCAACGCTACCGGGCACGACTGGATGAACTCACCGAACTTCTACTCCATCACCGTCCGGAATGTATCACGGATATCAATTTTCAGGCGGGCGAGGATCCCGTGGTCGTTCGCGAGGTGGTAATTCCCTTGATTGAG
The DNA here is from genome assembly GCA_937893495.1 of uncultured Verrucomicrobiales bacterium. Classification (GTDB taxonomy): domain Bacteria; phylum Verrucomicrobiota; class Verrucomicrobiia; order Limisphaerales; family JAYPXF01; genus CALBIE01. The sequence goes on from CALBIE010000514.1 coordinate 27,320, forward strand.
ACTTTGCGCGAACAAACAAATCTCGGGTTCAGCGTCTGCCTCGGCACATTAAACGAGAAATTATACAGCGAATTACGAGATGCCGGGGCAGGCATGTACATTATAAAATTCGAGACCGGCGATTTGGATCTCTATCGCGAGATGCAATCGCCCGGCACTCTGCCCGAACGATTGCGGCACATCCGCCTGCTTGCGTCCGAAGGATGGTTTGTCAGTTCTGGATTCATCGCCGGATTGCCCGGTCAGTCGCTGGAAAGTCTGCTGCTGAATTTTCAAGTGGCGAGTGAGTTGCCACTCAACGGTTGCAGTGTCAGTCCGTTCATACCCGGGGAAGCCACGCTTTTTTCTGACTCTCCAGCCGCCAATCTGGATTTGACGGTCAACTGCATGGCCGCCCTGCGCCTGATGAATCCGGACTGGGTGATTCCCGCCGTCAGCGCGTTGAATCTGACGGACGCGGTTGACGGTTATCGTCGAGGTTTGATGGCGGGCGCGAATCTCTGCACCATCAATCTCACTCCATCCGGTTTGCGCGACGACTATCTCCTCTACAAACGAAAACGCTATATCATGAACGAGGAACGAATCCTGCGAGCGATCGCCGAGGCCGGATTGAAACCCTCGCGAGAAAGTCTTGCGGCGCGTTACTGGCGAGAACCGGCTGGTCAACCGACTTAATTTTTTGCCGAATTCCCTGTCTCATGTCACGAGAGGGTCGCGGCCCTCTTTTCGGTTTTCCCGCTCTCAAACCAGGTCCACCAACCCTCCTTCAACTCCAACCAGAGCCATCCCAGCGTAGCCCTTACAATCATCATAAGCATACGCGGACTCAGGGTGAACCCTTCCACCAGCAACCGGCGATGAGCGTTCGTCCTTCCCGTTCTGCCCAATCGTCGCCGGCGGCGCCCAATCGATGCGAAGCGGCGATTATAGAGTCTCATCCACCAGAAGAACGGCCCTGATGCAGGATGAGAAAAATAGGGGTCCATGAATGTTCGTTCCCCACGCAGGTAAGGCTGCGTCACAACGCCCAGATAGTAGAGAGCAACGTCGAACCGGAAGGCGAGTTGCATCAAATCGCACTCACCAACGTATTCGTACTTGTCCCGATACAAGGCATCGAACCAGCGATCGTAGCTTCGACCAAAATCGACATTCATGCGACTCGCTTGTGTGTCCACGTCGCCATTTTCCCGCCAGGTTTTGATCAGATCCGCAGCGCGGTAGGTTGTGAATGACAGCCAATCGAGCCCCGGACTGTAAAACGGATCAATGAATCCCGCCGCGTCGCCAACGATGGCGAATCCGTCACCGGCCAATTGATCGACGCGATAGCTGAGATCGCGCCGCCAATGCGAGTCGCCGTCACAAGGCTCGGCATCGGCCAACAACTCTCTTGCAACCGGATGCTGATTTAGAAAGTTTTTCAGACGATCTGCCACCGAGCCGCTTTTCGGGAATTCGACAATGCGCTGATCGAACACTAGGCCAATGCTCACGTCGCCCCCTCGCAACGGAATCCACCAGGCCCACCAGCCGGTTCCCATGAAATGATTCGTCGCTGAGCCCCGGATGGAATACGTCGCCTTAGCCCACTTTGGATACTTCGCGGCGAGTCCGGGACTGTCAAAGTCACCGGTCTTCCGCCAACGGGCCCAGGCCGCGGCGGTCGGATGTTCCTCATTGCGATGCCACCATCCTTCGCGGCGAGCCAGGAACGCCGCTACGCCGGATGCATCAACGACCCAACGGCATTTGATTACGGATTCCACACCCTGTCTCGTCGTGGTGATGCCTTGCGTCCCGCCCGCCCGCAACGTGACGTCTTTCACCGTGGCAGGTCGCCAAATCTCAACGCCCTTGGCTGCGGCGACTCGCAATGCCTCCTCGTCCAGCACCGCGCGATCGACCAGGTAAGCCGGAAGCCGGGAAAGGTAACGCCCACCAATTTCGGCACAGTCAGGAAGTTCCCTGGTCGTTTCGTTGCTGAACCAGAAGCGCAAGCCATTCTTGACCAGATGCTGATGATGCAAATGCGTCGTCAATCCTAGAAGGCGTTGCAAAAAATAGGTACTTACCTCCACCGTGGCTTCGCCGACGCGCCGACTGAACCGTTCCGATTTTTCAATCAGCAGAATGCGTGTTCCCGGACAGCGATCAGCGATCAAAATTGCCGTTGCAGCTCCCGCCAAAGACCCTCCCACCACCACGACATCGAAGTCGAGTTCATCAGGAGAGTTGGTAACCACGAAAGTCATACTGGTTGCTTCCAATCCGCCGGGCAACGGCAAATTGTTCAACTTTCACCCGCCAATAATCGGCCCTTCGCTGTGGTCAGAAAACCTGTAAACCTGTTTGCCCGGATGATTCTCCATCATTAAGCTGGGGACCAGCCGGCGCCTGCGATTGACTGAATGCTGTTCCCATTTGCAAACCAACTGAGCCAACCACGCCGGGTCGTCGTGACCGGCTGCGGTATCGTCACCGCGTTGGGAAACGGTTGGCGGATAAATGCCGACGGTTTTCGCTCCGGCCGGCACGCTTTCCAGCCGGTCAATGGATTCGACGTGTCCCGGCAACGGGTCAAGAGCGCTGCGGAGGTGAGATTACCCGTTCAGATTCCAGTTGGAGATCTCTCGCCGAAGTCGCTGCGCCGGCTCGACCGGGCGGCACACATGTTGTTGGTGGCGGGAGATGAAGCCTCTCGGCAATGCGGCTGGAGCGGTGATATTGTGAACAGTCCAATCGTTCTCGGAACAACTTGCGCCGGAATGGCGTTGGGAGAAGCCTATTATCGCAACGCCGTTGAGTTCCCGGACACCGGGCGCGGACAGCCCGAGCGCGCCATCTTCTATCAGGCCCAAAGGCAGGGTCGATTACTGTCCGAAGCACTGGGATGGGACTCCGAAATAACAATCATCGCCAACGCCTGTGCTTCGGGTGCGAATGCAATCGGCCAGGCCTATGAACGCGTGCGTCATGGCTTCGCCGAGCGCGCTCTGGCAGGTGGATTCGACGCTCTGTGCCAACTGGTGTTCGCAGGATTCGATTCCCTTCAGGCCCTCTCACCCACGTCCTGCCGTCCTTTCGCGCGGGATCGTGATGGTCTCGCGCTTGGGGAAGGCGCTGCTTTGGTCACGTTGGAACCGTTGGATGTCGCGCGTGACCGTGGCGCGGAAATTCTTGGTGAAATTATTGGGTATGCCGCGGCGACGGACTGTCATCATTTGACGCAGCCGCATCCGAATGGTGATGCGGCTTATGCGACAATGACCGCTGCTTGCGACCAGGCAAAGGTGACTTCCGGGGATGTGGATTATATCAACGCCCACGGTACGGGAACCCCGTTGAACGATGTTTCCGAAGCAGCGGCGATCAATCGCTGGGCGGGCGTAAATGTCGCTGACCAGCGCGTCAGTTCCACCAAGGCGGGCATCGGTCACCTGTTGGGCGCGGCGGGCGCGGTGGAAACGGCCGTTTGCCTGATGACACTGCGCGGCCAATGGTTACCTCCTCAGCTGAACTCGGGATCGATCGATCCGGCGTGCGGCTTCGAACTGGTAACCCGGGCGACCGATGCCAAAGTGGAGATCGCACTCACCAATTCTTTCGGGTTTGGGGGAGCAAATGGCACCCTGGTGTTGAGGAGGTTCACGTGAGCGGCATCGCTATCGTCGGCACCGGCGCAGTTTCGCCGGCGGGGTGGAATGTGACCGCATTGCGTGAAAGCATGAAATGCGGGGAGCCGGTCGCGGCGCGGGAACTGCAACGTCCGGGTTGGAGAAAACCCTTACAGGTCCGAACCGTTCCGCGACCCGTGCCGGCTCTGGTTGAACTGCGAAATCCCCGCATGCGGCGGGCCAGTGCGAATAGCCAATTCGTCGTGTCTGCGGCAGCAGAGGCGTTTCAGCAGGCGGCGCTCAATCCAGAAAAAATACGCCGTATCGGCATCATTTTCTGCACGACCTGCGGTTCGGTAAACTATTCGCGACGATACTATTCCGAGGTGTTGGAGGAACCCGCTCTGGCAAGTCCGCTAGTGTTCCCTGAAACCGTCTTCAATGCGCCTGCCAGTCATCTCTCGGCGGTCTGGGGCAACGCAGCAGTAAACTACACGCTCGTGGGGGATGCCGGTGTATTTGTTCAGGGGCTGGCGCGGGCGGCAGAACTGCTGGCAAACAATTCCGTTGACGCCTGCCTGGTTGCTGCCAGCGAGGAAACGGATTGGTTGACCTCCGATGTCCTGCGACATTTCTCCTCGTGTGCGGTGACGGGAGAGGGAGCCGGAGCCATGGTCCTGGTGCGAGCGGGTGAATCAAGGTCGCCGGTCAATCTTGCGGCAATAACGACGCCGGGGAATTACACCCGGCACTTTCCTCGCGAAGTGCGTGCCCGACAAATGGCGTCCGAACTCATGTCTCGAACCTCTCATGGATTGCTTGTGGATGGTTGCCAGTCGGTTTCCCGTATGGATGCAGCGGAGATTGCTGCCTGGTCGGATTGGCAGGGGGCAAGACTGAGTCCAAAGCGCTTTCTTGGTGAGGGCTTTTCCGCTGCCACGGCCTGGCAATGTATTGCGGCGGTGGAAGCGGTCCGCGCGGGCGCGGACTGCGCTCTCGTATCCGTCGCGGGTTTGTATCAGTATTCAATCGGCATGTCATTTATCGGCAACAGGATACCATGAGCAACATAAGAACCATTATGGTGGCTGGCGCGAATGGTGGTCTCGGTCAGGCCATTGCCCGATCCTTTCTGTCGGAGTCGGATGAAAACTTCATTTGGCTCGGCGTACGCGAGCCAGCTGACTCGACACGGGAACTGCTTGCTGAGCATCCGGACCGTTGCGAATCCATTACGCTGGATGTCACGCGGGGCGAGCAATGGCAGGCCGCGGTCAAGGTGATACTCGACCGACACGAGCGATTGGATGTTTTGGTCAACAATGCGGGCCGGCATCGGGATTCGCTTTTAGCCCAGATGCCGGACGACGATTGGCGCAACGTATTGTCAGTAAATCTCGACGGCGTATTTCTCGGTTGCCGCAGTGTGATGTCTGCAATGATCAGCCAACGATCCGGACGTATAATCAACATCGCCTCACTCAGTGCCTTGCTTGCACCTTCGGGTCAAACCAACTACTCAGCGGCAAAAGCAGGCGTGGTGGCTCTTACCCAATCGCTGGCCAAAGAGGTCGCGCGGCTGGGAATCACCGTGAACGCCGTGTGCCCGGGATACGTGGAAACCGAGGGGTTGACCTTCCCCGATGACAATGCCCGCAAGGCGGCCCTGAGCCGCGTGCCCATGCGTCGTTTTGGTCGGACGGAAGAAGTTGCGGCGGTCGTTCGGTTTTTGGCTTGTTCGGACGCTTCCTACATCACAGGCTCTGCGGTTAAAGTGGACGGGGGAATCCTATGACCATTGAAAACGCGATTGAACTAAAGAAAAAACTCAAGGAACTGATAGTGGAAAACTTGATGTTACAGGTGTCAGCGGAAGAAATCGCCGATGACCAGCCGTTGTTCGGACCAGAAAGTCTAGGTCTCGATTCAGTGGACGGTTTGCAATTGGTGGTCATGTTGGAAAAACATTTCGGAGTGAAGATTGCTGACCAGGAAGTAGCCCGTCAGGTCTTGCAGTCAGTAAACCGGATGGCCGAAGCTGTCCAGGGCTCTCAATCGTGAAAACCGACTGAACGCAATTCTTTGTCCTGCGAATTTCGCCATGCACCCCCACGAAGTCATCCCCGGACGTTACCCGGATAAAGCCGGCAAGCGAGCGTTCATCAGTGAACTCTTTAATAACGGCGCCCGACACTACGACCGAATCGGACGGATAGGGTTTTTCGGGACCGGCCACTTCCATCGCAAACGGGCTCTTCAAATGGCAGGACTGCAACCCGGGATGGACTCTCTGGATGTGGCATGTGGCACGGGCGCGGTGACGCGTGCCATCATGGAAATCGTGGGAGAAAAGGGTCGCGTCTGCGGCACGGATCCAAGCGAGGGGATGATAACGGAGGCGCGCAAGAATCTGTCCGCGGAGTTTGAAGTCGGCCATGCGGAAGATCTTCCGTTTCCCAAGAGCAGTTTTGACTTTCTCTCAATGGGTTACGCGCTCCGTCACGTCGAGGATCTGGACGCGACATTTCTGGAATACCGGCGCGTGCTTCGCCCGGGCGGGAGACTGCTCATTCTTGAAATCAGCAGACCAACGACCGCTCTTGGACTGATTGCGGCCCGCCTTTACTTTCGCGATATCCTGCCGGCTCTCACGTGGCTCATCACCCGCAGCCGCGACGCGCGACTGATGATGTCCTATTATTGGGAAACCATCGATGCCTGCGTTCCACCCGACGCGATTCTAAAAGCGATCTCGGGCGCGGGGTTTGCGGAAGTTAATCGGCGTGTTGAGTTGGGGATCTTCAGTGCCTACACCGCTCGTTGTCCTGATGACTCTGCCTCGGTCAAGGATAAGTCAACCACGGCTGACGCGTGTAACTGAGTTCGTTTTACGTTTGGTCGAAGAGCGGCGAACGAAGACTTGTCGATCAAGATCGCTTTGGCATATTGGGGGCTATTCAAATGGTCCCTATCCGACTACTGATTGTCGCGTTCTTCTTTTGGTTGCTCGCCGGTAAACCGGACGCCACCGCCGCGGACTCGAACCTGAAATACTCAGTGGTCATTCCCCTCGGACTCGAAGCGACCCTTCCCGTGCCTGACGACAACCCGCTCACCGCGAAGAAGGTGGAACTCGGGCGCAAGCTGTTCTCCGATCCGATGCTCTCGAAAGACCGATCTCTTTCATGCGCTTCCTGTCATCTGCCAAATCATGGATTCGCGGCGAATCAGCCGGTGGGGAGCGGCATTCAACAACAGAAAGGTCATCGAAATGCACCGACGTTGATCAATCGCGCTTTCGGAAAGGTTCACTTCTGGGATGGACGTGCAGCTACCTTGGAAGAGCAGGCGCTTCAACCGATTGATAATGCGCTGGAACTCGGAGCGACGGTTCCCGTGGTGTTGGAGCGACTGCGCGCTGACAAGGACTATTCAGCCGGCTTTGCGTCCGCGTTTGCCGATGGCATCACGGCAACCAATCTGGCGCGAGCGATTGCAAGTTTCGAGCGGACGCTGCTTTCCGGGAACAGCCGGATTGATCAGTTCCACGCGGCGCAGACGGTTGATTTGAGCCGCGAAGAACGTCAGGGACTCTGGTTGTTCGAAAGTCGGGCAAGGTGCTGGCAATGCCACTCCGGAAATAATTTATCGGACGAGCAATTTCATAATACGGGTGTGAGTTGGCGAAAGAAACCGCATGATTTTGGTCGGTCCGAAGTGACGAATAAAGCGTCGGATCGGGGCCGCTTCAAGACGCCGACGCTTCGCGATGTCGATCTCACCGCGCCCTATATGCATGACGGCAGCATGGCGACGCTCAAAGAGGTGGTGGAGTTTTATAATCGGGGCGGAAACTCGAACGAGCATCTGGATGCGCAGATGAAACCGCTGAATCTAGCCCCCGACGACATTGCCAATCTCGTCGCATTCCTCAAGGCGCTGACCGGGCAAGCGGCGAATTCCCCCGAATGAAGATACGCCAAAGTCTATCGCTTTCACAAACGGAAGCCCCTTGGTCGAAAAGCGCCATCTTGATCATCCATGGTCGCAGGAAGTTCGTTTTTTCTTGAGGCTGGCTCAATTGGCTAGAGAATGCCAACCGTCAACCGCATTCAATTGCCGGCGAATTCCGCCAGCCCTTGATTTGTCCTGCACCAGGCCAATAGAACTGAGATGAGCGACAGTACCATCGGATTTTACGATCAGATTGAACGAATGCATTCGCAGCCCAATTACGCTGAGTATCTCGTTCGTCAACGCACCGCCGCCGAAGCGAAGGCGCGAGAAGGGCGCGAACCGCCCCGACGAAAGCGGACGGATGAAAACGTGCAGGAAGTCCTCGCGTTGCTGAAGACTGCAAATACCGAACTTAAAACGTTGGCCACTTAAATCTGGTATTGCCCAAGGCTGATTAAATGGATTCACAAGTTTCATTCAAGGTCGCCTTGTTGCTCGCGCGGCGGGCGGAATTGACCGTGCGCGGCGGATGCCTGAGCGAGCCGGTTGACCTCAACACGTTGAAGAGCTTCGAGGTGGAGCTTGACGGTGCGTTGGAGCGACTGCGACAGGCCGGCACGATTCCTGACCATCCCCTGGCCGACTTCCTTTCCCAATGCGCGACGGTAATCGGTTGGGAGAGAAAATTGGCTGCCGAAGAAGCTTTTTTTGCCGAGGTCATCGCCAGTGGGTTCGCCGAATTCGATGAACTGATTGCCCAGGGTTTGCCGGAAGCGGAGTGGACCCGTTTCCGGGATGGGGTGGCAAATCTGGATTCGGACTTTGCCAATGCGCGAACCCTTTCGCAGAAATCGGTGCCCCGCGAATTGTGGCCCATTGTGTCCGGTTCAAGTCGCGAGGAAGCAACCGCGAATGTGATTGCCCTGATACGGCACGCCAGCGAGGGCGGCTTGTTGAACCCGGCAAGAGGTTGGGCGGGACCGCAGCTTGACATGGAGTCTGAAACGTTTGGGATGTCTCCGGATTGGACGGACCACTTTGATCCGGGCGACGACGCGCGGAGTCGAATCGCCTCACGCCCCGCGTTTGACGCCACTGAGCTCGCCCGACTGCGTGAACAGATTCAGGTCGCTGAGGAGCGGAAAGACATCTGGCAGAAGTACTTTCCCCGCATTCAGGCCACGACGTTGCCAATCCGCACGAAACAGGCCTACGAATTGATTGTCAAAGACCCGGGAGAAGTAGTTGGCCAATTGACCGAGTGCTGGCCGGAAGTGGATCGGCGTTTGTCGGCGCGGGTGATGACGATGTTTGAGAGTGGCGATCTGGGACTGGCCGAAGGTGTGGCATTACTCGCGACGGACAAGGACGCGCTCAAGGCAGAGACAGCGGCCGAGATCCGCGCGCGAATCCTGGCGCTTCCCGGCAAGCCGCTGTTTTCCGCGGCCGACGTCGAATGGATTTGCGACACGCCCGGAAAAGTCAAAACGGTTTATACCGCCAGGATGGAAGAGAGTTGCACTGATTACAACTGGAAGCATGGCTTTTCCGTTTCCGCCGAAGTTGAAGCGGTCTTCGCGCAGGGCACGAATGTCGCGGAGGGTCTTGCCGCCATGCTTGAGGGCAAGTCGAAGAAGCATTTACTTGGTGAGGAGGAAGTTGAGAAAGTATTCAACCAGTTGCGGATGATTCCCGAGATATCGGAGGATTTTCACAGTATCGATTGTTCCCGACTGGAAAACTCCACCAACCTTCCCGATGGCTGGTCTGGCGAATACTGGCGCTCCGCGTCGTTCGAGGTGGGAGATTGGGTCGTTGGCAACCCGATGCAGGCGGTTCGTTTGTTGAGCAGTGAGTTGCCGCAAATCGTGGAGGAATATACAGGTCGCCGACAATTGTCCGAGTGGCGCGACACCGCGCAACCATTGCTGGATGATGAAAGTCTTACGATTTCAGGCAAGGCGATGCTGTTGCCGGTCATGCTGGGATTGTCCAATGACATTCCGTTTCTTCCGGAAAAACCAGTTGAAACGAAAGACGCAGACAAGGGTGAACAGAAACTTTCTTCGCTCAAGGAAGAGGTGGAACGACCATTCCGTAAGGCTGAGGTGAACGAATTGCTGGCGTCTGGTTTTGCGGAAAAGCTGGCCAGGTATGGCGGGCAGGATTGGCTACAGGATACGGTGAATTCCCGGGCGGAGACACGAAACCGCGTGGCCCGCTTCAGTATGAAAGCCGTTGTGGCAATCGGCGCGGCGGTGGTGCTCCTTCTGGCCGTCGCTTATTTCGTCAGTAGCGCGCGAAACCGGGCGGCGATGTCCGAACAGGAAAGGGAAGCCGCCCTGAAGCGAATGGTGCTGGACGTGGAGGTGGATTTTTCGGCTGCGGCCACAAGTCTTGAGAAAGGCAGTTATCGGATCGAACTCGATGGCAATCCTCTCGTGGTGGAAGTGGAAAACGGTTCAGACAACAATCTGATCTTCAAGTCGGATTTCTCGAAAACGGAACCGGGCCAACACGTTCTGATACTCGACCATCCACGTTTTAAAGTATTTCGAAAAGATGTCGAAATTGCTTTCGGAGAAGGAATAAAGCTGGGTCGCGTGAAGTTGGAGCCCGCTTCGGCGATGCTGGATTTGCAGTCCGATCCATCGGGCGCGTCCGTTTCAATAAACGGCTCCGCCATCGGTCAGACGCCGTTGAAAGTTGCCGCGTTGCCGGTGGGCACCAACACGATTGAATTGAGTTCGGTAGAATTCGGCGCGTTCACGACCAATGCCGCCGCCGTTCGCGATCAGCCGCTTTCTGTTTTGCATCGCTTCGCCAGCGGAATCGCGCGGGTTGAGACGACGCCGGCTGGATTCTACGGAGGCATTGAGCGAGTGACGGAATCGAATTCGGTCATTCGCTTCCAGCCGGAGTGGAACAAGACACCGCTTGAGCAGAAGTTGAGTCCGGGCGAATACATGTTTGCGCTGGTTCATCCGACAATGGGCGGACTGGAGACCACACGATTCGAGATAACCGATCTGGCGACGAACCAGTTGGTCCATCAATTTCCGGTGGGCAAACCAGCGTTCAATGGGCTGCCAGCGACGCCCGGGTATTGGCGCGGCGTGCAATCATTGAACAAGTGGCTCGATTGGGATGCCAGTTGGCAGTTCTCGACGAAGAATCGCATGACTTTGTTCCGCTTGTGGAAACCGGGATTTTTGCCGCAGGTGTATCCGTTGGAATATCGCGCAGACTCCGGATCCTTCAGTTCGCTAAAAAAATCCGCGATGCAGTCGGGCGGAACGATCGAATGTTGGGGCGTGGACAGTAAGGGACAATGCACGGTTCCGGACGAGTTCAAGAACCGAAAGTTCATCGACATTGCCGCAGGGGCCAACCACACGGTCGGGTTGACTGAAGACCTGAAAGTCGTGGCATGGGGTGACAATTCACTGGGGCAGTGCAACGTTCCCGCCGATCTGGGTCCGTGCATGATGGTTGCGGCGGGCGACAATCATACGGTCATCCTCCGGGCTGATGGCAAGGTCATGGCCTGGGGTGACAATCGAGCGGGGCAATCCGCCATCCCCGATGAGATTGGTTATTGCGTCGCCATTACCGCCTCCGGTAATCGCAGCGGCGCGCTGAATCAAGATGGCAGCATTGAGGGATGGGGCTATGGGAAATTCACGATTGCGCCGCGAACCCAGTGGCGGCCATTTATCGATTTGTCATTCGGCCCTTACTACATCAGCGCACTCGATGACCAGGGGCAGCCGGCCATTTACATTCAGACGAAGGAAGGCGCTGGATCACCACCCAGTGAAGTTGCCGAGGCCGCTGCGGGTGGGCCGCTGATCGCCACTGCTGCCGGCAAGACCTTTACGCTTTGGGTTAATGCCGAGGGCAAAATGAACGGCATCGGTCGCGATCCGCTGGCGAAACGACTACCGGACTCGGCCGCACCTTTCCTTTCGGTGGCCACGGGCGATTCACGTCATGCTGCGGTATGCGTGAACGGAAACATTGTGATCTGGGGCACCAAGGCGGGCGTCAGTGAGCGCTACGGTTTTGAGCGGCAGATCGAGGAATCCAGCCGACTCGGTTTCTGGCGGATGAAGGGGAGTTTCTCCAAGGTCGTTTGCGGCCAATTCCACTACGTTGCGATTAAGAGGTAGGCGGACCAGTTCAATCCATTGGACCGAATCAGGTTGTCCGGGGATTAAAGCGTGATTCGTTTTTGAGCTTTTCCCAAAGTTCTTTCTCCGTTTCGGAAATTACTTCGGGAAACTGAATCCGGAGCTTAACAAACTGGTCGCCGCGTTCCGTTTTTCCCTTCGGTAAACCACGATTTCGCAGCCGGAGGCTTTGCCCGTTCGTGGAACCCGCCGGAATGCGAATCTCCACTGGTCCAGTCAGCGTCGGAATTTTCAATTGGGTTCCGAGAACGGCTTCCCATGGCGCAAGAACCAGTTCATAGAGAAGGTCGATGCCGTCGGCTTTGAAATCAGGATGCTGAGCGAGGTGGACTCTAAGATACAGATCGCCGCGTTCACCGTTGCCCTGGCTCATTCCGCCGCGTCCGGTCAGTCGCAGTTTTTGTCCATCGCGGGCACCCGCCGGGACTTTGACGCTATAGGATTCAGTTTTGGCGGTTTGACCGCTGCCCGAGCAGGTGGTGCAGAGCTTACTCTCGAAATGGCCGCTTCCGTGACACTTGTCGCAGGCAGTCGGGTGGCGAAGCGAAATGGGCCGCGTCGCTCCGTGCAGTGACTCCTCCAGGGTAACCATGATGTCGGCCTCGACGTCGTTCCCTCGCTGCGGTCTATTCTGAAAACGGTTGGCGCGCGACCCATGTGAGGAACCGCCCGTGCCACCAAAGATTTGTTCAAAGAAATCACTGAATCCGGTGCCCCCAAAATGGAACTCGAATCCGTCCGCGTCCCCGAAGCCGCCCGTGCGAGATGAATGCCCGCCGTAACCCGGAGGCGGTTGAAACTCTGAACCATGCTTCCAGTTGGCACCCAGGCGATCATACTTCTTCCGCTTCTCTGGATCACTGAGCACCTCGTTGGCTTCGTTAATCTCTTTGAACTTGTTTTCCGCCGACTTCTTGTCCTCCGCCGTGTCCGGATGATATTTGCGGGCGAGCTTCCGGAAAGCCCGGCGGATGTCATCCGCGCTTGCGTCGCGGCTGACTCCGAGCGTCTCGTAGTAGTCTTTGAACTCGATGGCCATACACTTGTCCGCCGGGCTTTCTTCTCTGCTTCATTGTCGCCTTGATTTGTTTAACTTGTTTTTGCTCGCTTGGCGAATGCTGTTCTTCTTTTGCTTATCGGCCGGCTGAGCGCGTCTTGATCGGAATGAACCGAATGCCGCCCCGGCTCCATACGCGGAGCAACATTTGGCCGCTCTCGCTTTTTTTGCTCAACTTGACGGCGGTCTCGGCATCGCGAACTTCTTCGCGGTTGATCTCAATGATGACGTCACCTTCGCGCAGACCGGCTTCGTACGCCGGTGAGTCCCGGTCAACTTTCATGACCAGCGCGCCTTCAATGCGATTGGGTAATTCAATTTGGCGGCGGGTGTTTCGATCCAGATCATCCAGGCGGACGCCGGTAAGTGCCTCGGTTGCGCGGCCAGCGACCGGCGATTCGCGGGTGCTGGCCAATGCGTCTGCCGGCAATTCACCCAGTTTGACCGCGACGGTTTTTTCCTTCCCTTTGCGAATGAGTTTGAGAGTGACGCGAGTGCCCGGCGCGGTTTGGGAGATTTTCAAACGCAAATCCGTGTTGTCCTTAATCGGCTTGCCATTGAGTTCGATGATGGCATCTCCTGCCTCGAGCCCTGCCTTGCTCCCGGGTCCATCCGGGTCCACGTCAGTCACGAGGGCACCCTTGTTGCTCTTCAGTTCGAACGCCTTGGCGAGATCCGGCGTAATGCCCTCGATAAAAACTCCGAGGAATCCGCGAGTGACTTTTCCGTCGGAAAGGATTCGCTCCATTACGCCGCGCACCATGTTGGACGGAATGGCAAATCCGAGTCCCTGATTGCCTCCCGTTCGGCTGATAATGACGGTGGGAATACCGACCAATCGGCCTTCCACATCGATCAACGCCCCGCCCGAATTGCCGGGATTGATGGAGGCATCCGTCTGGATAAAGTTCTCATAGTCCACAATCCCAAATCCGCCACGCCCCTTGGCACTGACAATCCCCATCGTCGTCGTCTGACCGACGCCAAGCGGATTGCCGATGGCAAACACCCGGTCGCCGATTTCGAGCAGATCACTGTCGGCCATCGTGACGGCCGGCAGGTTGCTGGCCTCAATCTTCAATATCGCGGTATCCGTGGGCGGGTCCGTACCGATGACCTTGGCCTGGTAATCCTCCTTGCCATCCGAGAGCCGCACCTTGACCTCGTCAGCGCCTTCAACGACGTGATTGTTGGTGAGAATGTAGCCGTCCTTCGTGACGATGACGCCGCTGCCCAGTCCGCGCTGCTTGAATTCGCGCGGCTGTTGTTCCGAGCGTTCGCGTTCGCCGAAGAATCGGCGGAACATGGGCTCGTCGAAAAACGGGTTGGTCATCGGGCTGCTCTTGACCGTCTTGCTGGTAAAGATATAGACCACGCTCGGTGCCGCCTTTTTGATGACTGGGGCGAAGCTCGTGGCTAGCCGGGTTTCCTTACTCAGTGGCGCATTGTCCACCGTCAGTTTTGGCGGTGCCGCCTGCAGTTGACTGACGAACGGTCCAACACCGTTCCACACCAAACTCGACATGGATACGACAACCGCGGTTGCCACCAACAGAACCAATCTTGTTTTTGTTTTCATAATGTCTGCCTTTTGATGGAGAAGACAGCTGGCGTTCGGGCGCGTTCATTATTTTCCTGTTTTTGAACAGAGTTGATTGTCCTTTGTCTATTTTGGATCGCGTGCGTAGAAGCCCTCGAATCTGATTTCTCCCGGCCGCTGGACCGGAAAGGGAGCAGGCCGAAGCCCACTCCCCGCGTCCGAGTAGTATCCGTTACGCTACCTTGACCTCGACCGTCCTGGGCCGCGCTTCGGGTGCCTTGGCAAGATGCACGAGCAATATGCCGTTCTTGTATTCCGCGGAGACCTTGTTCGGGTCGGCGTCTTCGGGCACGGTGAAGCTACGGTTGAAAGTCCCGTAAACGCGCTCCACTCGATGGTACTTCTTGCCGTTCTCTTCCTTCTCGAAGTGGCGCTCACCGGACACCGTCAACACGCCATTATCGACTGTGACCTTCACATCCTTTTTGTCCACTTCAGGGAGTTCGGCCTTGATGACGTATTCCTTATCGTCCTCGGTGATGTCCACCAGCGGATGCCAATCGGCTACCGTCAAATTCTCGTCTTTGCCATTGCCGAGACGAGACGGGCTAAGACCCCAGAGAGTGGACAGCCGCGTGCTCAAGTCATCCATTTCCTTGAACGGATTCCATTTCGTCATTGCATTCATTTTAGATCTGTCCTTTCGGGGCGGAAGGTTTCGTTTTTCAGAGGGACCGGCATCCGCCCGACGCCGGTCCCCCGTTTGCCCTATTTGTTTTTGCTCAACCACCATGGCCGAGCGGTTCACCTCTTCTACTATCATCCTTCATGCCAGAACGGTTGAACCGTAAAAAAGTAATAGAAATGGCCATTTTTGACCTGAATCGAAATTTACCGGGAAGTAAAGGAACCCAATGGAGTGCCGTGGTGAGTAAGCCTTTCTCAAGCGACTGCGCCAATATGGCGCAGTTTAAGCAAGCATGCTTGAAACAGACTTCAGTGTGCCAATCTGTTCCTCTGAATCAACTGTGCGCCCGCGACGCAGGAGAAGACTTTGCATGCCGCAAGCCCTTGCTCCCAACAGATCCTCCTTTTCACTGTCACCGATGTGCAGGGCGTGGGCGGGTTCCGTTTTGAGCCACCGAAGGGCATGTTCGAAGATGACGGGGGAGGGCTTGGTGAAGCCGGTGTTGCACGACACAAACACGCCTTCGAAATACTTTCGCAATCCGAGTGCTTCCAGCAATGGAATCAAGCGTTCATCCCAGTTTGAAATGATACCCAACTTCAAATCCCGCGCGGCCAATTCGTCCAGCGTATGCAGCACGTCACCGAAAACGATCCACACTTCTGGATCGGCGAAGCGTTGATAGACTGCCGGGAAAAACTCATCGGGCAATTCTGCGCCCTGTTCGCGAAAGGATTGGCGGACGATTTCAAACCAGCGCTTTTGCGTGTAATCGAAATTGTGCAGTGACTTCCAGGCTTCCTTGAATCCGACATTGATGAACTCCGGTCGCGCATCGACACCGAACTCCGCGGCGACTTCCGAATAAATATCTCCCACGGACGGCCACGGATTGATCAGTGTTCCCCCGACGTCAAACGTGACTGCCTTGATTCCCTCCAGTTTCATGGCGTCAGGATTTGATCAACTCTTCAGCGTGCCTTCGCACAGTTGCATTCGCACCGCCCAGCATGCGGCTGATTTCATCCACGCGCGCCGTTCGATCAAGCTGTTCGATGTGTGAAATAGTGCGTCCGTCAGCAACCGTTTTAGAAACGACAAAATGAACATCTGCCGCCGCCGCGACCTGGGGCAGATGAGTGATGCACAGTACCTGCCGGTTCCGGGCAATCTGTTTCATCTTGTCGCCGACGGCATGTGCGGTCTCGCCACCCACGTTGGCGTCGATTTCATCAAACACGAGGACGGGAATCTCATCCTCGGCGGCGAGCACGGTTTTCAAGGCAAGCATGACGCGGGACATCTCGCCGGAACTGGCGATAGCCCGCAGCGGACGCGCCATTTCGCCGGGATTGGGGGCGAACTGAAACTCGATCTGGTCAAAGCCGGTCGCCGCTGGTTCGGTTGATCGTGTGGCAGCAATTTCAAAGAGACTTTGCCGGAAACCGAGCACGCTGAGTTCGGTGACGGTGGCTTTGGCTAGTTTCGGAATGACTTTGCGCCGCTTGTCGGTCAGAGATTTTCCGGACTGCTTGATTTGTACCGCAAGGCGGTCAAGCGCGGTATTGATGCGATCCAGTTCGGCATCTCTGGACTCCAGGCTCTGAAGCTTCTGCCCGGCGTCTGCTCCGAACGCGACAACGTCGGCAAGTGTGGAACCGTATTTTCGCTTGAGCGAATGAATCAATGCCAGTCGTTGTTCCAATTCGACCAGTCGCTCGGGATCGACATCCACTCCGTCCGCATAGCGAGATAGTTCGGTCTGCAATTCACGAACGAGTTCGACAATCTGTTCATGCGATGCCACCAACTCACCGGCAGACTCGTCCATCTTGCGCAAATCGTGCAGATGACGGCCAAGCGCGGCGAGCTGGCCGGAGAGTGAACTCTCTTCATCGTCGTCGAGCGCGGACAGAGCATTCTGACTCGTCTGAACCAGGTCCGAAGCGTTGCTGGCGCGCTGATGTTCCGACTCGACTTCCACGTCCTCGTTCGGTTGCAGGCGGGCCTGCTGAATTTCGCTCACCTGAAAACGCAGCAGATCGAGTTGTTGCGCGTAAGCCTGTTCATTAATGATTAAGTCGGACTTTTGCGACTTCAAAGCCGCGCGTTCGTGCATCAACTGCCCGAAGCCGGCAACGTCCTTTTCCAGGCCGGCAAACGCATCCAGTATGGCGAGTTGGCGCGCGGGATGCAGGAGCGATTGGTGATCGTGCGGACCATGCATATCGACGAGCCATTCGCCAATGGCAGCCAGGATATTGAGCGTCGTCGGCGACCCGTTGACAAATTGTCGGTTGGAACCCGCCGCAGTGAACGTTCGTTTGAGCAACAGGAGATGGTCCTCACAAGGTTCCAATCCGTTGGTTTCAAGAAACTCCGCAAACGCTGGCTTGAGCTTCGAAGTCTCAAAGGCAGCTTCTACGGTGCAACTGTCTGCCCCGGTGCGAATCAGGCCTTTGCTTGCGCGTTCTCCGAGCACGAGGCTGAGGGCACCAATCAAAATCGACTTGCCGGCTCCCGTTTCACCCGTGATCGCAATGTAACCGGATTGAAGATTCAGCGTCAGGTCTTCAACCAGGGCGAGATTCTTGATGCGGAGTGTCTGCAACATGCCGTTTTCGTTGGCGCTGAATTTGAGGTCTTTG
>CALBIE010000515.1 GCA_937893495.1 uncultured Verrucomicrobiales bacterium
GTCACCGGGAGTGAATGCCAGTCCGGCCCCGGACCTCCCGGTTCCCACACCATCCGCCTTCGCCCTCCGGGCTTCGGCGTGACGCGTCCGGCATGCGGGTCCGCATGAGCCTTCGCACCGGGCTTCGGCACCACGCAGCCGGGCGGTTCCGATTAGACTCCCCGACTCTGGTCGGGGTAGTGCAGAGCTATCCACTGTGCTTTCATGTCCGGAACCCCTTGCTCCTGCAACCGGCGGTTGGCCCAAGGGAGCACAGCCGGCCCGGCTGATGACCAGTCCGGCTTCGGACTTTGGCGGCCCGCCAAAATGACCCAGGCGTTCGTCTGCCCATCCGCGATATGAATCGGTTTTCACAACCGCGCGCCTCACGTGTGTCTGGCGGGCCGCCAGACACAACAGGCCGGCGGCCTGTGCTCCCCTTTTACTCTCTGCGGTTCTCTGTGCCTTGGCGTCTTCTGCGTTGAAGGGATCCGATTCCAACCACGAAGAACACAAAACTCTGCCAAAGTGCCCTCCCGTGCCGTCGTGAGTTTTTACTTCGGCTTATTTCCCGTGAAACCTCGCGATTTCACAGTTGCCCCGGTCTGGTTCTTCGACTTTCATCTGAGTTCATGAACCGGGGACTTCCTGCCGCGCCGAAACTCAGGGAAGGTGGGTCACCCCATGACAACACGCCCATGCCGGGCACACGTAAAACGAGTGAGCGAATGAGCGTCCGCCACGTCGTTTGTAAATTCTGGACCGCCTCGCCGAGCGTTCATCGCTCCTATTCACGTTAGCCCACATGAATGCGCATGCCGACACGCCACTAATCCACCGCTTTGTGCGAGCATTCGCTGCCGCGCCCTGCGTGCTGGTGACCTATACGATCTTCGCCGTCGCCGTGACCTTCGCAGATTTCGTTGTAACCCCCCTCGCATCGGACGCTCTCCAAGCGCGATTGGTTCCATACACAGGGTGGGTCGCAAGCAGGTTCTACGCATTCACCATTTTCTTCGCTTTTGCTCTCATCTATCAACCAAAGGGACGGTCGGCAGACAGATTTACCATCACCGGGATGTTAGTTCTTCAGGTTGCCGCCGGCGCTTGGCGGTTTTCACGGCCGACTGCGGAAACCTTCGATAATCCATATCTGACCATCAGTCCGTGGCGGCCCGTCTGGACAATCCTGATCCCTTGCGTGTGGATGGCCCTGCTATACTTGCCTCCAATGAACCGCTTCTGCCGCAAAAGTTGTGAGCCACAAGGAGCCGAATCAGGTCACCGGGAGTGAATGCCAGTTCGGCACCGGACCTCCCGGTTCCCACACCATCCGCCTTCACCCTCCGAACCAGCGTGCCACATAAAACGGGCAAGGCCATGAACTCAAACAGCCTGGCGCAATTCGGCCAGGTCAAAACCAAGGTGGGGCGACGCTACGCGGAGCCTCTGACTATTTTTGTCGTGAAGCCGGAATGAGATCAGAGGTTCGGCATAGCCTCACCCCACCGATTCTCACCTGGCGGAATACCACCACGCCATTCATGGTCGATTCCATTGCGGCCCTACGCCAAGACATCATGCAACACATTCCCGTGCACATCGGTCAACCGCATGTCGCGACCGCTGTAGCGATAAGTCAGTTTCAGATGATCGACCCCCATCAAATGCAACACAGTCGCCCACAAATCATGGACCTCGCACCGGTTCTCGACGACGTGATAGCCGTAATCATCCGTGGCACCATAGACCGTGCCACCCTTCACGCCGCCACCTGCCAGCCAAATGCTGAATCCGTACGGATTGTGATCGCGCCCGTCACTTCCCTGATGAAACGGCGTGCGCCCGAATTCACCCGCCCAGATGACCAAAGTGTCCTCGAGCAAACCTCGTCGCTTCAAATCCTTCAACAATCCTCCGATTGGTTGATCCACCTGTAGCGCCATGTTGCGATGCCCCTTTTCCAGCCCGCCGTGCTGGTCCCACGGATTGGCACCCTGCCCTCCGCCGGCCTTTTGCGGCAGGCAGCTTAACTCGATGAACCGGACACCGCGCTCGACCAATCGTCGCGCCAGCAGGCATTGCCGCGCATAAGCACCCGTCACCGCGTTCGGATGACCGATGCCATAAAGCTTCTTTGTCGCTTCGCTCTCGCCGCGCAGGTCGCAAAGTTCCGGCACGGCGGATTGCATGCGATAGGCCGTCTCATAATTTTGAATCGCCGTTTCAACCGCGTCCTGGCCACCGACTGCCGAGAGAAACCCTTTGTCCATGGAACCAATGAAATCCAGCTTGCCCCGCTGATCAGTCGCCCCGTCCGTCGGCCGAATATTGTGAACGGGTTCCTTCGCATCGACTTCGATAATGGATCCTTGATGCGTCGCCGGCAGATAGCCATTGCTGAAGTTTCCCTTTCCACCATGAGGCAATCCCGCTCCCCCGCTCTGCAGGACAACGTATCCCGGGAGGTTTCGATTCTCCGTCCCCAGTCCGTAGCTCATCCACGCACCCGCGCTTGGATGACCAATCAAAGGAAAGCCGGTGTGAAAAAAATAATTCCCCTGCGCGTGCTCGTTCACCTTGCTGGTCATCGAGCGAATCACCGCGAGGTCATCGGCTGACTCCGCCACGTGCGGAAACATGCTGGAAATCGGCAGGCCGCTTTGCCCGTGCTCGCGAAACGTAAACGGGCTCGGGAAAATGTTGCCGTTCTGATTGAACATGGTTCGTTCCACCTTCATAGGCATCGGCTTGCCCGCCTCCTCCGCCAGGCGTGGCTTGGGATCAAACGAATCCACATGCGACACCCCACCCGACATGTAACAGAAAATGACGCTCTTCACCCGAGGCTTCCGGTCGAGGTATCTGGTCGCTTCCGCTGATGCCGACGGCAACCCGCTGAACGCCATTGCACCGAAGCCGGTGGACAAGCGATTGAGCATCTGACGGCGGGAAAATATAGATTCAAATTTGGGCATCACAAATACAGCACTTTCGCTCAATCAATTCGTACACGCAATTGTCGGGGAGCACGCCCGCCTCGGGCGTTGGATTTAGCGCCCTCGGAACGACAGGAGCGCGGCATTCATGCCGCAGGAGCGTGGCTCGGTCGACTGGTTCGCGCAATATTGAGCAGGTGGTTCTGACACAACAGAGGTTGCTTGGGGCCGTCGCTGGCGGAGAGTTCGCGAACACTGGTTGCAATCGGGTGCGTCTGCGGCATGAATGCCGCGCTCCCAAGATACGGTTTCGGTCACAACTCCAACGCTCTTTCACATCATCGAACATAAATGAATTCCTTGAAATTGAAAATGGCGTGAGCCAATTCAATCAACGGATCCTTGCCCTTCGCATCGCCAAATTCTTCCAACTTCGACAGTTTTGTCTCCAAAGCGGCAACCTTTCCTTTCATGTCGTTGTATTGCCGCCTTTGCTCGGAGGTCAGCGAACGGATAACATCTTCCTCCGAAACGTAATTATTCAACGACTTCGCGGATGCAGCTATCTCTCCTGGCGTCAGTGCGCGGTCATACAAGCGGGCTTCAACTATTCGCCCTTCCAACATTCGATTGCCACCCGGGGGCAAATGCCGGACACCAAAGCTCACGACGGCCTGGCCGGCCTTGAAGTGGATCGGTCCGCTCGATTGATACGAATCACCGTAGGCTCGACCGTCACGGTAACCAGTAATCCGCCCATCGGCGCCATAAACGATCGCCAGGTGCACTGGACGTTGACTGGCCTCCCACTCGGGAGAACCATTGAATTCCTTCGTCCGGCGAAAGCCATCACTTCCCGCCATCCAAGCACCCTTTCGCCGCTCGGCGAACACAATGGAATCGAACACGACGCCGTTGAGTGCCTGTAAGGTGATTGCTCCGCCCCCCCGTTGCTCAAAAGTATCCAACTGCACCCAGGCTTCAAGGGTCTTCGCGCGCAGTTCTGTCCGTATCACTTCAGTTTCCAGAAAGGCGTCTCGACCATTCACAACCAATGCACCCTTTCCGAGACGGGCACCGCCTTTCAAAATTCCCTTTAGCCCGCGGACGGAATCATTGGCGTCCTTTTCAAAATCCCAACGGGCGAACGGTTTCGGAACATTTGAAACATCTCCATCCCTTCCTTTATTCGCCAACAACACTTTTCGAACGGGATCGGAAAGAACATTCATTTCACGTCGCAGTTTTGAAACTTCTTCACGAATCCCTGTCATCTGCCTGCGAACGCGCTCGGATCTGTTTTGAATTTCCTGAAGGTAGGCTCCCGCCGAAACCTTTTCTTCGACAGTTGGCAGACGTCCGAAGGCCTCCAGATACATTCTTTCAATCAACTGATCCGGACTGGCATTCTTAGCTCCTGTTCGAACGGCCTGCGCCCATCGTTCCGCTGCGCGACGCACGAACGGGTCGTTCATCAGCGCGAGTGATTGGGCGGGAACATTCGTGACGTCGCGCTTGCCTCGCGTGCTCAGTGGTTCCGGCGCGTCAAAGGCGTTCAAAAACGGATCGAGGCTGTTGCGTCGAACGCGGACATAGACACTGCGCCTCACCGCGTCGCCATTCACGCCGGGTCCGTACATGCGGTCGTCCAACTGACCAGATACAGCCAGCAGCGTGTCACGAATTGATTCGGCCTCCAGTCGCCGCACCGGGAAATGGGACCACAACCGATTGCCCGGGTCTTCACGCTGACTCCTGGGTGACGGCTTACTGTCCTGCTGCCACGTTCCGGAGGTCACGATGTGGTGAATCAGTTTCTTCAATGACCAACCGTTCTCGACAAACCAGGTCGCCAGGTAATCCAACAGCTCCGAATGTGTCGGTGTCTCGCCAAGGCGACCAAAATTGTCCGGAGAACGCACCAAACCCTCACCGAACAAATGATGCCAAACCCGATTGACGATGACCCGCGCGGTAAGCGGATTGTCGGGTCGCAGCAGATCCTCCGCCAGTTGCAGGCGCCCGCTCAAGCTCGTCCGATAGGGAGTTGCGTCGATCGCTTCGAGGAACCGGCGCGGGACCGGTTCACCGGGTTGCTTGTGATTGCCACGCTGGAGGAGCGGTTGATTGATTCCGACCGCTTCCATCACTCCCGGAGACCGCGTCGGCACCGGAATCGCGGCCTCCAGTCTCCGGTAAGATTCCACAAGTAGTTTCACGGATTCGAGCGACGCCAGTTCATTTGGCAACAGTTTCTGTTTCACGAAGAAGTTCAGAAACAACGCCTGCGAATCAGTCATCTGTCCCGCCCGCCAGCCGGCGATGCAACGGTTCAAAGTCTCGATGTAAAGAACCGCGAGGTCGTCGGCATCCTTTGGCTCACGTCCAGCCAACAACTCCGCGACGGGAGAACCTGTATCCGGCGGGCGTTGTTTCCCTTTGTCGATGAATCGAACTTCCGTCACTCCGATCCACGAACGACCGTCGTCTGCGTGCGGATGATGCCCGGTGTTTCCCTGTTGATTGAAAAACACGACGTCATCGAACGTGGCCAACTCGATGTGCGCCTCTTCACCTTTCCAATACGTCGTGTCCCACACGTACCAAAAAGGCTCCTCGTGATTCGGTTGGGCCTTCATCGCGTAGATGCCACCACGGGGAATCGGGTAGTTCTGCACGACCAATCGCGCCTGTGCGAAATCTCCGCCCATCAGATGAATCGCGATTGCATCGGATTCAATGCGGAAACGCGGTGAGGTCATTACGCCGCTGTGCTTGCTGGAAAGCAGATGGGTAAACACCCCGGCCGGATAGATCGCCTGCACGATGGTGTTCCCCGATGGTGATACGGCAAATGCCCCTGCCGCATCGGGCCTCTTCCCCCATCCGATCCCATTCGAAAACCAGGATTGGTATTGCGCCCCTCGTAAATCCCACGCCGGGCGCGAACCCTCAGTCAGCTGCTGCTCGCGCGATGTCTTCGCCTTACGAAACTGCTCTACCAATCGTCGCCACTCGTTCCTAAACTCCAGACCCGATTTTGAATTCAGTCGCTTGAAGACGAACAACGGGTTTTCGAGATTGCCCTCAGTCGCGGCTTTCATTGTCGAATCCCACTGCTTACGTATCGGGTCGTCGCCAGCATTGATCCGCTTCAGGCGTTCCAGCAGTCCTTTATCCGGATTCAACAAGGCGGGAACACTCTCGGCAAACTTCAGCCATTCTCTGGCAACCGCATCGCGAATTTGTTTCTTCAAACCCTGCATTTCGGCGTGTCCTTGCTTTAGGCGGTCGGATGTATCGACCGTCACCATCGCCGGCAATGAACTCCGAAAGATGCCGAACCACGCATAGTAATCCTTCTGGCTGATGGGATCGAATTTGTGGTTGTGGCAGCGAGCACAGGAAACCGTCAGTCCCATGAATGCCTTCGAAACCACGTCGATCTGGTCATCCGTAAATCGCACGAGTTCATCGAGCGGATCGGTCGGTTGAAATCCGTGTTGCACCATTCGGTAATGCGCGAGCCCGAACTTTGACTCGTTGAGGCCGCCAGCTTCATCGACGCGAGGTTGCTTCAGCAAATCACCCGCAATGTGCTCCCGCACCAATTGATCGTATGGGACATCGGCGTTCAGAGCCCGAATCAGGTAATCACGATACCGATACGCCGACGGAATCACCGCATCCCCTTCGCTGCCGTGACTCTCCGCAAACCGCATCCAGTCCATCCAATGCCGCGCCCAGCGTTCGCCGAATCGTTTTGAAGCCAGCAACTCATCGACGATGGTCCTCCATGGCCGACGCAGCGATTCGTCAATCTGCTCCGGTGTGGGCGGCAATC
The DNA here is from genome assembly GCA_937893495.1 of uncultured Verrucomicrobiales bacterium. Classification (GTDB taxonomy): domain Bacteria; phylum Verrucomicrobiota; class Verrucomicrobiia; order Limisphaerales; family JAYPXF01; genus CALBIE01. The sequence goes on from CALBIE010000515.1 coordinate 6,763, forward strand.
CGGTCAGCGCGAAATGAATCCGGCGAATCAGCAACCGCCTTTCCGCGTAATTGGACCTCGTCAACCCGTTCTCCTTCAGCTTTGTCATCACCAGACGGTCGATGGGATGATTGGGCGCATTGCCTTCCGGCAGCAGCGGCACGTGCGGTTTGCGAATGGGCTGAAAGCTCCACCACTGTTTGCGAAACTCACGGGTTGCCTCCCACGTTCCTTCATCCGCCTTGACGGTGGTCCCGGCCGGCAATTCCCGTGGATCGAATGCCCCCGCCTTGATCCAGTTCTCAAAATCGGCAATGACTACCGAGCTCAGCGGCGCTCCATCCTTCGGCATCTTTTGATCGTCGATTTCGTGGCGAATCGCTTTGAGCAACAGGCTCAATTCTGGATTGCCGGGCACGATTGCCGGTCCCGAATCGCCACCCTGCAACAACCCATCCCGGTAATCCAGTCGAAGACCCGCTTTCGCCCTTTTGTCCGAGTGACATTTGTAGCACTCCGCCACCAAGACCGGGCGGATACGTTTTTCGAAGAACTCGGAGGACTCATTCGAAGCAGCAATGACAGGTTTCGCCAACATCAGGCAAATCAGCGGTGCAAAGATTTGGATTCGAATGATCGGCATCAACGGTGAGACGATGGATCGAGAACGGGTTATCCGCAACTCAAAGGGAGAATTTCCAGGAAGACGTGGTCGGTCCAAACATTGGTGGGGCGAAGCTCCTGCTGAGCACTGATCAGAATCCCGAAGGGATTAAAGAATTCTGTCGCTCCTTCGGAGTTCCGAAGCGGGCTCAGCAGGAGCTTCGCCCCACCAACGAGAGGCTCACTCCGCCGCGAGAGAGGCACAGATGATTTCCCGGTCGTTGCGGGCATAGACACTTCGGTTCGCGAAGGCCGGATGTGACCAGACGATGGGGCGGTTGGCGTCCTTGTCCGTTGGTTCAATCAACCGCGTGCGGTCGATTTCTTCGAAGCCAGCCGGACTCAGTCTCGCTATGACCAGTGCACCGCCGTCGTTGACGATGAAGAAGCGGTTCTCATGCTTGATGATGAATGCCGTCGCGTTACGACGTGGCCGATCCAGCCCGAGCGGCTCAAGCGATTCCCAGACGCGTTTCCCGTCACTCATTCGCAGGCAGCGGAATTGTCCGTAATTGCAAACTCCATAAATATGCCCGGCCTCCAACCAGGGCGTGCCACTCAGGGCATGCAAATGAACCGTGTCCTTCTCTGAGACCTTGGGGCTCCGCCATAGCTCTGAAACCCCTGGTTTGTCCGGATCCAGCCCAAGCATCAATGAGCCATTGAAAAACGTGCTGAGGAACAGGTTGTTCCCAAACTTCCGCGGCATCGCGATCGCCCCTCCACCACGAACGGCCCACGGATGCGTCCAGTAAACTTCTCCAGAATCCGGGTTCAACGACTCTATTGCGGAGATGTGCCAGATGATCAACTGCCGCGTTCCTCCCGCGCGATAGATCACCGGCGGGCAATACGCGATGTTTTTCGTGGTCAGCGCACGCCAGATTTCCTTCCCCGTCCGTTTGTCAAATGCCACCACGGCACTCCCGTCGCCGCCGACAGTGCAAATCAATCTTTCTCCATCGACAAGCGGATGAGCGGCAAACCCCCAAGTCGGCGTCTTCGCTCCGTAATCCTTTTTGAAATCGCGCGACCAGATTACGTCGCCGTTTTGTACATTGAGACAATACAGATTCCCCTCGGCACCCAACGTGTAAACACGATCTCCGTCAACCGTCGGCGTGGCGCGCGGCCCCTTCGCATAGCTCACCGTGTAGCCGCAATCGTATTCGTGCTTCCAAAGGATCTTCCCGTTCCGTTCATCGAGGCAGATGACGCGTTCGTTCCCGGGAATCAATCCTTGCTTGAACGGGTTTTCAGGATTCTTTGCGCCATCGGCCAATTGGCGGTCCATCACAAACACCCGACCATTCGCGACCGCCGGGCCGGTGTATCCGGGGCCAATGGGCGTTCGCCAGCGAACTTTCAATCCAGTCGCCGGAAACTTTTTCAGTATGCCCGATTCGCGCCATTCCGAATCGCGCTGAGGCCCGAACCATTGCGGCCAATCGTCGGCAAAAGCCGGGATAGCCAATGCCAGCATGAAGAGGGAGAAGATACCACCGGCTGGCTTTCCAGCTAACAAGTGGCAGCCGACGTGAGGAGGCTCTGGCATCCTCAGCCTGACCCGGTTAGATTTGAGCCTCGTCACCTCGGCTGCTACAACGAAAGGAATTTTTGAACAGCCCGTCCGTTCTCCGGCATGCGTTAACCTCGATTCCATTCGAATGTCGCTGCGACTCTGGGGAGTCGCGCGCCGCAGGATTATTAATGCGGCACCCCAGCGACGGAAAAGGGCTCTCCCGAGCCGCAAAAACGGGGTCATTCCCTGAGGATCCAAACCCATTCTGTTAAATCTTTCTCCCGGCAAACCACTCAAGCCAGGATATCCTTGACCACGTGTCCGTGAACGTCGGTCAAGCGATAGTCGCGACCCTGGTAGCGATAGGTGAGTTTTTCGTGATCGAAGCCGAGCAGATGCATGATGGTCGCCTGCAAATCATGCACATGCACTTTGTTTTCAGCGACCTTGAAACCGAGATCATCGGTCTTGCCGTAATCAAATCCCGCTTTCACACCACCGCCCGCCATGAACAGGCTGTAACAATCCGGATAATGATCGCGACCGAGAACTTTGCTCTTTGCGGTTCGACCTTCGCGAAATGGCGTGCGTCCAAATTCGCCGCCCCAGACTATCAACGTGTCCTCCAACAAGCCGCGCTGTTTCAAATCGTTAATCAGCGCCGTGACCGGTTTATCCGTTTTCGCCATCTTATTTGTCAGCCCCTCTTCGAGCCCGGTGGCGGCGGCGGTGCCGTGAAAATCCCAACCCCAATCAAACAGGTGAACAAAGCGCACACCCTGCTCCACCAACCGCCGGGCAAGCAGACAGTTATTCGCAAAACTGGCGCCGCCCGGTTGCGCACCGTACGCTTCGATGGTTTCCTTTGATTCGCGGGAGATATCCATCACCTCCGGAACGGATGTCTGCATACGAAACGCCAACTCGTACTGCGCGATGCGGGTCAGTGTTTCCGGATGCCCCAACTCCTCTGCCTGGGCGGCATTCAAGTCCCGCAAGGCATCCAGCGTCTGGCGGCGCAGGTCGCGATTCATCCCGGCCGGATCGGAAACATACAGAACCGGGTCGCCCTGCGAACGGCACTGAACACCTTGAAACACCGACGGAATAAACCCGCTGCCCCAGCAACCTTGTCCGCCACTGGGTTGCGTTCCACTGGATATCAGTGTGACGAATCCCGGCAGGTTCTGATTCTCAGTTCCCAGTCCGTAGATTGTCCACGACCCCATCGAGGGCCGGCCTTGTCGCGGTGAGCCGGTGAACATCAGTAATTCCGCCGGAGCGTGATTAAACTCATCGGTCGTCATCGAGCGAATCACGGTCATGTCATCAGCAATGGTGTGGAAGTTCGGGCAACAATCGCTCATCCACATTCCCGCCTTACCGTGGCGCTCGTACTTGCGCGGAGTGCCCATCAACTTTGGCACACCACTGGTGAAGGCAAATCGTCGCCCCTTCAAATACTCATCCGGACAATCCTGGCCATCGCGCTTCACCAGTTCAGGTTTGTAATCAAAAATATCCAGATGCGGAGGCGCACCCGACATGTGCAGATAAATTACCCGCTTGGCTTTGGCGTTCTGAGGCGGGTTCCGCGAAGCCAATGGGTTGGATAACGCCGCGCCCGCGCTATCGGCCATCATTTGCCGCAAAGCGATTGCACCCAGGCTCAACTGCCCGGTTGACTTGAGAAATTGACGCCGCGTCTGCGTTTGCAGCCGTTCTTGAACGAGAGGATGGAGGTTCATATTGTTAATTCACAATGCCAAATGACCAATGACCAGATTTCAGAGCGCGACCTTCAGGCCGCAGGAATGTGGCAATTGAAGCGGCACTCGGACGTTCAATGGCCACACGGCAATCGGGAGCTTCTGCGGCCTGAAGGCCGCGCTCCTCGCTTCGGTTACACGACTCGCCAAATTGGTCATTGCG
>CALBIE010000516.1 GCA_937893495.1 uncultured Verrucomicrobiales bacterium
GGTGGACGATAGGGGAGTTTGCATGCTGGATAACTAGCATTGAGAAACAGTCTTGGAAAGAGGTTTTCACGGCTGAATTTACGAAAGCAGCCCGGGCCAATCGCCGGTGGTTTCGGGGGCCGTTTTTTCGGATGGAGATGGAGCATTTTCGAGACGTTATCGGCTCTCGGTTTAACGTCGGCGAAGGCTATAGGAAGTTTAACGGTTTGACTCTGTGGGGGGTGAAACCTAGATTCGCCTTGTATGCTGGTGTCCGATGCCAAGGCGTTTAAAGATGAAAGGTTTGCGGATTCTGTCGTGGAATGGCAGTCAATCGCAGAACCCGTTCAACCGTTTTTACGAGACGTGGCGTCGTTGCTGGAACGGCAGGTGGAGGCGTTTGATCCGGAAATAGCCGCATATACGCGATATGCACTGGGCAATCAGGGCAAGCAACTTCGTCCGGTCCTGGTAGCATTGAGCGCCGAGGCGGCGGGCAACGTCACCCGGGACCACGTGGCGGTCGCCGTGATTATCGAGATGGTGCATCTGGCAACCCTGGTGCATGACGACATCATGGATGAGGCAACCTTGCGCCGGAAGCGCGCGACATTGGCGGCGAATTGGGGGAATGAGATTTCCGTTCTCGTCGGTGATTGTCTCTTTGCCCACGCTTTAACGCTCGCGGCCAGTTTTCCTACCCCGCTCATCTGCCGCGCCGTGGCGTCCGCTACCAACACCGTGTGTGGTGGCGAAATTCTTCAAACCCATCGACGGTTGAACTTCGAAATGACTCGCGAGGAATATTTCAAAGTCATTTCGATGAAGACGGCGGAATTGTTCGCACTCTCCACGGAACTGGCGGCGTTGCTCGCCGGGAGCGGGACCGAGGAACGCCGGGCCCTGCGGGAATACGGGCGTGCCTTGGGAACCGCTTACCAGATTTTCGACGATTGCGTGGATGTTTTTGGCACGGAAAAGTCGGCTGGGAAATCGTTGGGAACTGATCTCGCCAGTGGCAAAATGACCCTCCCGGTCCTGGTTGTGCTGGAGAAGGCGACTGATGAAGAGCGGGAAAAACTCAAGGAACTGATTTCGGGATGGCGTCCGCATTATTTTGATCGAGTGCTTGAACTGATGCGCCAGTACGACGCATTGCGAGACAGCCAACGGGTCATTTGGGACTTACTCAGGCAGGCGGAAGGGCATTTGCAGCGGATACCCGCTGGCCGCGGTCGTCAGGCGCTCACCGACCTGACGAGTTTTCTGGGCCGTCAGACACTGGAACTTCGGGCGGGTTGAAGCATCTACGTTGCGGAAAATGGCAGAGAATTCAACCTCTTCACCGGTGGCTCCACGGGGCGCGAGTCTGGATACAGCCGACGACCGTGAACTGGTGGAATGGTCGCGCAACGGAGATTTGTTGGCCTACGACGAAATGATCCGCCGCTATCAGCAGCGTGTTTACGCGACCGTTTATAACATGACTTCGAACCACGAGGACGCTGCCGATCTGACGCAAGAGGCCTTCGTGAAAGCCTGGCAGGCGCTCAAATCGTTCAAGGGTGACTCGAGTTTTTTCACCTGGGTTTATCGGATCGCCGTCAATCGCACGTTAAATTTCCTCAAAGCCCGCAAGAAGCGAGTGCATTTAAGCCTCAATGATCTTGATGCCGGAGTGGAACGGAATCCCGACCTGATTAATCTCGTGTCTCACGATACGCCCCGGCGTAACCTGAAACTCGAAGAGCTGAAGGAAAAATTGAACGAAGCTCTGCAGCAACTGTCGGAACCCCATAGACTGGTAGTGACCTTGCACGATATTCAGGGTCTGCCGCATGATAAAATCGGCGAGATTCTGGATTGCAAACCGGGTACCGTAAGAACGCGATTGTATTATGCCAGGCAGCAGTTGCAGGGGTTGCTGGGTGATTACCTGAAGTAGCGTATGGACGAAAAACCTGACAATCATGAGGAATTGCTGAAGCTGCTGGCCCTCAAGCGGCACGAACAGCCGCCACCCGGTTTTTTCGATCGATTGCCCGGGCAGATTACCGATCACATTCGAACGGATCAGGATACTCGCGACGCCAACTGGTTGCTGCGACTTTTTCCATTCCTTGAGTTTCGCCCTGCCTTTGCCGGAGTGTATGCAGCGGGACTTTGCGCCCTGTTGCTTGGAGGGATTTTTGTCGCAAGTAATCTGAAGCAGGGTGAAAAAGTGTTCCCGACGACTGCCGGTCAACCCGGAGCTGATCCGGCCCTTGGCGGAAATGTCCTTGCCAGTGATATTTCCCTGCCGCCCGGAGCTCTGTCGTCCAACCAACCCCCGGCGGGATTATTCTCCCCTCAGCTCGGTTCCAACCAGTTGCAGCCTGCGGCGTTTGAAAAGAAGAATTGAGTGTTTCGAAATTGCACTCTGGCGACCGGAGCGTTGGGTGGAGCGACTACAAAAATTTGTAGAAGACCAGAGGAAACCCTGCAAAGTTGAACTGAAGGTAGCCACGATCCATCTTGGCGTTTTCGCCACCTTTCCCGCCCTTGCCCTCGAGACTGATTTGCAGCGCGTCGTCTCCACCGCTCCAGGTTCCGGCGGACAACAGCTTCAGTTCAGGTTTCCCGCGCAGCGTGATACTCTGAATTATTTCCGGAGTCAGGCGAAACTGGGTGAACTGCATGAGGTTCGGAAAATTACCTTTGCCGCCTTTGAAGTAGGCGGTTCCATCCGGCGCGACGACCAGGGTCAAGTCTTTCCATCCCGCCCCCAGAACACCTCGAATAGTTCGTAGTGATGCGCTGGGTAATTTGGGGAATGCTGCGCCGATGGCCTGCCCACTGCGAAGCACCTGGATGCGCCATTTTCCGACCATCGGGTTTTGCACATAAAGCGGTGATTTTCCGGTCTTAAGAAATTCCTGCAAATCCTTCAGGTCGGTCTGCTTGATCAGTCCGAGGATGATATCATTGCCGATAATGGCGGCCGTCTTTTCGCTTTTGAAAATCTCGATCACGTTTGCCTGGGTATCAATCAAACTGGCGAATTCCGGATCGGTGAACTGCTTGGCTAAATCTTCGCTTTCGACCAGCGTGTAGTAGAGGGGGTAATCCTGGAGAAATTCTCGCAGGCTCTTATTGTGATACAACAGGCCCACTACTTCGCCGAACGAGAAAACCTGATCAGTATTCGGGGACAGGGCCGCCGCTACTTTGTCGAAGCCGGTGCTGTTGAGATCACGGCGAGCCTTGTTAATAGCGGTGACGTAAAACGGATTGCCGCTCGGGGATTCCAACTGCGCCGTGACCTGTCCAACAACATAAATTGGTACGCTCACGATCATCAGGAGAAGACATCCCGTGGCGATGCCCAGGGATAATCCAGTGTTGATATCCAGTCGTTCCCAGCGCATGCGGGCATCGTCCTTCGCGCGGAACTTCCAATAGACCGATACTTTGGAATAAACGCCTTGCGATACCGTGCACATGAAAATAAACAGGGCAAAAAACGAGATGACTGGTGCAAGCAACCAGACACTCACGGGGTTTTTGATACCGGCTGCCGGCAGGTATTTGGCGATGAGTGGCGACAGAAACAGCGCGCCAACATAGGCGATTATTGTGCCGAGTAGCGTAATGCCCATACGAGTGGCACCGATCTGGCGACCCAACGCGCCAACACCGCCAATCAAAATCAAAGCAAGTATCCAAATGGTCATGGCGGCGAATTATTACGATGGCGGAAGAAAAGGCACGAAAAAACTGCCTCAAAGCCGATGTAAGCGGTAACGGGATTGCATTTTTAGGTAGTTTCGTCAGCCATTGGTTAGTTCTTAAGCCGAACATCACCTGTTTCAGGATGGGTGCCTTCCAATCCAACATTTCTCGCGTCTGCATATTCGGTTTTGCTGCCATAACTGACTGCCACCAAGCCGTTTGGCGTGCCGATAGCACGGTCTCCTCTCTCCATGAACCGGACGGAGCGCGGGTCTGCGACCCGCAGCAACTTCGCCAGACCTATCGTGGACAAAACCAACGGGAACGCCTTCGAGTCCGGGGCCGGCTGCGGCTCACAGAGCCGCGCTCCGGTTTTGGGGGGCAAAGCGCGAATTCTTCGGGGAAATCTCTCACCTGACTTCATCCGAATTAATTCATCCCGCGTTGTTCTCGACCGGTTCCACTATCTGTTTCCGTAATCGGCCACTCATCAATCGAGTTGCCACCAGTGCCGTAGCTACTGCAGTGGCCCCATTCAGAGGAAGAAAGCATCAAGAAATCGCGGTAGTCGAAAAACTTTTCCTTGGCATTTGAAATTGCGCCACCTATCACATCTGGCAGTTCTTTGAATCAATGCGCGAGAGTTTTTCTCGCGTTCAGTCGCAGTCAAATGTCAGGGAACCCCGTGAGAAACGGGGACGGTTGCGCCACTGTATCGGGTTACAAATTCCCATTAGCCACTGAGCCGGTTTACCGGACGGGAAGGCGGGAAAGAGGTTTGAAGCCCGGAGTCAGGATACCGGTTTGATTGTGCTCGTCGGCCCCTAACGGGGCACTTCTCCGTCAAAGAGAAGGATGAGGCCAGCCTGGCGAAACTGTTTTTTGCCAGAATTCGGATTGCCTTCATTCTCCGTTTTTTCGAGAGGTGAAGGTTTTTTTGTCTTCATCTCCCAACTGGTCTCCGGAACACAACCGTCCCTCGGGACATTGCAGAAAGACCAGTTCGTGAAAATATCGTATTCTTGTTTCCTGGCCACCCTGGCTGTTTTGCCGGCCGTCGCTCAGACCAACGACGCTCCCTTGTCACCTGGTTACTCGCCGCCGTTTATTGTGACGGCAACCCGAAATCCTGAACGTGTCGATCGCACGGCAGCGAGTGTGACCGTTGTCTCGCGTGAATCATTTGAAGGTGACGGGCAAACGTCCGTCGCCGGCGCGCTGGACGCTGTGCCCGGATTCAATACCGCCCGCAACGGTACGCCGGGGCAATCGACTTCCTTGTTTACTCGCGGCACGGAAGGCAATCATACGTTGCTGCTCGTCGATGGCCGGCGACAAGCGCCGAATCTTCTGGGCGGTTACGATTGGGCAAATCTCACCCTCGATAACGTCGCGCGGATCGAGTCCGTGCGCACACCCGCCTCCGTCCTCTATGGGAGTGATGCCATCGGAGGAGTGGTGAATCTCGTGACGCTTTCCGGTCGTGGACTGAGTAAACCCGAACACACGGTTTCGTTTGAAGGCGGCTCATTCAAATCGTTTCGAGAATCGTTCGGCAGCCGCGGTGCCCTGGGCGCGTTCGATTACTCGATTGGCTTGTCGCATTTCAGCGCCGATTACCCGCGAGCAAACAATGACTATAAACTAAAAACGATTCGTGGCTCGGTTGGCTATCAGATCGCGCCGGACTGGTATTTTGATCTCAAGGGAACCTACAACGAATCCGATGGTGGTTCGCCGGGCAGCGTCGCTTTTCCAGATCCAGTCGCGGGTCTGGAGCGGGAAAACAGCAGCATCTCGCCGGGTATCACCTGGGATTTTTCAGATTGGGTTCAGCTCAAGGCGTACTACGCGCACGACTACCAGTTTCAACGGTATCGCGATCAGTTCGCCACCGATAACCAGCAGCGTCTGGTTTCGCAACAAGGGGACCTGCAGGCGGATATCGAGCTTCGCGAAGACTGGAAAATCACATTGGGCGCGGCCTTGCTGGATTTGACGGTTTCGCAAATCAATGCCGTCGGCGCGCGCAACATCTACGCCAATCAGACGGGTGCGGGTGGATATGTACAGAGCCGATGGTCTCCCGTGGAGCCGCTCGCACTGATCAACTCCGTACGGTATGACTCCTATACCGACTACGACAACGCTGTCACCTGGCGACAAGGTGCCTCGTGGCGGTTTAACGGCACCGATACATTGCTGATGGGAAGCGTTTCGACATCCTACAGCCCACCTACTCCGGGTGATCTATATTTTCCTGGATTCGACAATCCGAACCTGAAATCCGAGGAGGCGTTCGGATGGGAAATCGGGTTGCGGCAGCCGTTGTTGAAAGGCCAACTCAGTGTGTCGGCCACTTACTTCCGCAATGAAATAGATAATCTCATTCAGTTCGATACGACGCCCAAGCCGGGTTATCCATTCGGTCGACCGGAGAATGTTGCCAGTGCGCTGACCGAAGGAGTGGAACTCGAAACCGAATGGTTCTACAAACGATGGCTGGAAACCAAACTGAGTTATACCTACTTGACCGCGCGAGATGGCACCGCCAACGCCCGATTGCTCCGCCGCCCCCGGCATGCGGCCGCGCTGGATATGACGGTGAAATTCAATTCACGCATGCGTCTGGGGGTAGGGGTGCAGATGGTTTCTGCCCGCGTTGATAACTTCACTAATCCGCTCACGTTTGTAACCACCCGTGCTCATTCCGAGGACTATGTCCTTTTGCGCGCGCGCGCGTCTTATCAACTTTCGAAGAATGCGGAGTTGTGGTTACGCGGAGAGAATCTGAGCGACGTGAAGTATGAACAGGTTGCGCAGTTCCCGTCACTCCGGTTGGGAGTGTTTGGTGGTTTGAAGTTGAAATTTTGAAAGCCTTTGCCGCGAATTCAACGGGGAACTGCGGTGATGAAAAGGTGTTTCCCTCTCCTGCCGACCCGTCGGAATGAGAAAAAGTAACCATTACCCGAAAAAGGGAATTTCGGGTCGACGCGACAAGTAGGTGTTGCATATGCAACATCTACTTGTCATGGCTGCTTGACGGCTTTCCGGTTCTATTGGATCCTATGTACCGGCGCGCGCTTCCGTCGCGATTCGTTGGTAAATCTCCCGCACTTGCTGGTAGGTTCGCTCTGCTCCTTTCCGCTCCTTCGGCGCGATTCGGGTTCCGCGCACCCGCCATAATTGGTCTATGCATCCCAGGCACCATTCGGCGCTTTTGCGCAAAGCACGAATTGGTTTGTCGGCGATGAGTACATTTACGGGGTTTGTGTGCAATTGCGGAAACTGGCGGAGCGCGACCCAACTACTGCGGTCGATCCGAACGTTGAATTTCAAATCATGAATCTCGCCATCGGCCGGAATTGTGCGACTCGCTTTGACTTGTCCGTTGACAACGAGTTCCACCGTCCGGTTGCCTTGATAATTGTCGGTCGATTTGGATGGATGAATATCAATGGTATCACCCGAAAGGCGTGCTCCGCTCAAGGGCGTTTTACTGCCATAGTAAACTTCCAGCGGAGTCTCTGGACTAAATGCTACGCGGGCGCTGACATTCACTGCCGAGGGGTTGTCGAGGCGGAGCGCGCTGCCGCTGGCGTTGCCATTCACGCTGAAAGCGAGAGCATGTCCGTAGCCGTCGGAGACGTAAGAATTGCCGGCGCGGATTCCCTCACTCCATTCAGTGAAGTCGAGTTTGTTCCGAACGCCCAGTTGCACATAGACGCGTCCCTGACCGACACGGGTGCCGCTCATACAGGGGAAATCGGTTTCGCCGCTGACCCTCACTGGTAGTCCGCAATTGAGGAGATGATACCAGCAGTTCCATTCTGAAATTCGGGCGGTGTCCATCGCGCTGATGAAGTCACATAAACCCAGCGCGGCTGTGACAAAGATTTCCTGCGCCCCGACACCGTTCAATTCGGGAATGGCCAGGTTGGGCAATTGATCGGCCACGCGATCGTGGCTGGTGGTTAACTCACTCAGGTTCAGCAATCCGTCCCGACTTCCATCCACGCTATTAAATGGTTCGGTGAGTAAGCCTGCGCCTGCCTCTGCCCGGTTGAGCGCGCCATCTTGATTTGAATCGAGTGCCGACAGCATTCGTTTCGCGGCTGCGGCGGGTTCAATCTGCAAGCCGCTACCAGAATGTGCGTAACCGACAACAGCCTGCTGAGCCTTGGCCCAGCGCATGACGGGCACCGTCCACGTCGGCCAGTTCCTGCTACCGGATGCCCCCGGGTAAATCTGTTCCTTCAGGTTCAGCAAACAGACGTGCCCCAGGGCCTGCGAGCCGAATCCGCTCACCTCAACGTCGTATTTCAACAACGTCGTCGGTTCGCTGACTCGATCGGCTTCCGGGGAAAAGTATTGTTGCTGGTGATCGAATCCGGGTCCCCAGGTCAGGACGCATCCGACGTTGAGTCCTTCGCCTTTGACCTGGCGAAACATATCCGCCGGGGACATGCCAACCGTGGGATACGTGTAGTGTGCGCAGCCAGAAGCGTGGATGTGATGGTCGCCGCTGTAGAAACCGTATTCGCGCGGATGAATCCAGCGTTGCAGTTTGACGGAAATGACTGGATTCGGCGTCGTTTCAGAAACGGTGATTCGACGGCTCTGCCACTTGTATTCCGGTCCTCGACCGTGGTGCATCGTAAACTCGCCCGGGGGCAGCGAGACCGTTTCGCCGTCGCCGCGATAGATATGTTTCTGAAAAAAGAAATCCGGCGCCAGCCGTCGCGCCTGCGATGGATATACCCGCCCGTTTGCATCCGTGAACTGAAATCGTCCGACGGTGGGTGTGCCATCGAAATCTTCGACGCGAAATTTCACCGGAATGGCCGGTTTCACGGTGAACAAAACCGCGGTCTCGCCACGAAAGCCGAGATCCTCCGTCCCTTGCCCGATGTCGAAACCAATTGTCGCCTCACGTTGACCGGCTTCGCTCGAATAGATGAGTGCGATTGCATACTCGATTTTGAGGCCGCTCAATGACTCGGTCATCGGCGGGTTGGTGAACATGCCGACGTCCAGAAACCGCTCCGAGGAACGTGACTTGTTTTCGTTGGCCGTCAGCGGTTGCTGCTGTTGACGTTTCATGCTCAACGGGGCGACCCCGGCGTACGGAGCGCCGGCCTGCGGACTACGAATGCGCAACCGTTGCGTGCCGGTCGATTCGTTGACGATCTTCACAATGACCGGTGTGTAGTCGTCCTGCTGCAATTCCGCTTTTGCCGGACCTCGCTGAACCTTGACCCGTGCCTCCGGATTGATGTGGATCTGGAGCAGGACGAAAGAATCCAGTTGCCTTTGAATCGCCATTGCATCGCGACTTGCAATCGTCGTCGCGAGTGATTTGGAGAGATTGGCGGGCAGGGGATGGCCCAACATCTCCATTGCTTCGGCGATCCGTTTCACATTCGCCGCCAGCGGCTGTCCTTCGACCGCGATCGGTTCCAGCGCGACCGCCGGAATGACGCATGCCAGGGAAAGCACTGCAATTGAAAATCTCGTTCGTAACCTGCGTTTCCCCACACCCTCAATCCCTTTCTCGTGGGGAGAGGGATGGGGTGAGGAGGAAAGAATCGCACTCATATCAATTCGTGTCCGGGTTGTTGGAAACATTGATTACTATTTCCTCAACCGGTCCAAAATATTTCGCGTGATCCGATCCACCGTCTTGTCGCCACCTTTCAAGCCGTCCGCCCAATCGGTTGTGCCGGTGGTGACGACCGTGCCGCCGTTCTGATAAACGCCCACCACGGCATTGCCGGTGTGGCCCTTCTCCCAGCGCTCATACCATTCACTGTCGTCGGGATGCCACTTGGCCGGCGCAGTGCAGAGAATTTCGAAGGACTTTGGAGTGCCATCGCGATGCGTCGGGTAGGGGAGACCGTCTTTCCAGGTCATTTCGCATCCGTCGCATTCGTATCCGACAATGGTGTTCTTTCCGCCGAACTCGTCTCCGCGTTTCAAATCGGTTCCGGCGAATAGCCAGTGGTCGGGGCGATGGACGATGAATGCTCCGGAGCCGTCCATGTATTGTCCATGACTTTTGTGATAACCGCCGAAGAGGAAACCGACACCCGTGAGTTGATTCTCCGGACGCTTGACCAGGTGATGGCTCCACAGGCTGGAGAGATTGGCGTATTCGCGCGTCTGAAAAATCGGGTCGGAATTATAGTTCTGCTTCCAGCAGGTAAGCGCACGACCGTCGTCCTCGCTGCGTACCTGCCAGCAGACGGAGTTGCCGCTGAGGAAGGCGACGTTGCCACCGTCGCGGATGAACCGCTCGAGGTTATCGCGCATCGGGGCTGACCAATACTCATCGTGCCCGATACTGAGGACGAGGCGGTAGTTCTTGAGAATTTCCGGACGAAACTCAAGGTCGGAGTTGACCGCGAAGTCGAGTTGGTAACCGTTCTGTTCCGCCCATTTTACGAAGCTGGCTTCCCATCGGTAAAACTGGCCGGACAGCGGTCGATCAAACGACACGCGATTGCCCTGTAGTTTGGCACGACCGTGGTAGCCATAAAGGCTCGATCCGCCCCAGTTGTTGTAGGCGTTGTAGGTATTGGCGCAAAGCTGCAGGAGAATTTTCGTGTCGTTGCCGGGATTCGCCGGACGGACGATGAAGAACAACTCGGACTCGGCGGTGCGGGCATTGCGCTGAACGTATTTGCCGCCGCGATCCGAAACAGACAGTTTCGCCGCGTAATAACCACTACGCCAATTGGCGGGGATCGACAGCGTAAAGGCAGCCGGCCATTTGCAACCATGCGACGAGGCGTTTTCCGGAACGGGATACTCAGCGCCAACGATATTATTCGTGCGCCAGACTACCTTGCGTTCCGCGCCGACGCGGGCAATCTCCATCGAGAACTTTGCCGCACTGGTCGAGATGTGGAAGGCGACCTTTTCGCCGGGCGCGAGGCTCAGTTGATTCGCGTAACCTTCGATGAACAGCGGGCGCGGCTCGTCGGAAGCGGCGAGGATAGGGAGATGCGAGAGGAGGCAGGCACAGGCGGTTGCAATCGTGCCTAACTTGGAAAGAGGGCGTATGAGATACGGGTTCATAGGATTGCGCATTGTGAACGCACTCCGGCCCTGGAATCAATGGTGGAAAACGGTCAACGAACTAGTGTGCTGGGCGTTAAATAGCTATTCATAATCAATTCTTCGTGCTGAC
>CALBIE010000517.1 GCA_937893495.1 uncultured Verrucomicrobiales bacterium
ATCTGGCTCCAAAGAACCTCGAACATTTCGTCTTGCCACCTGACGTTTCTCTTTCGCACTTCAGGATCGGACACATTTCAACTGTAAATAGAGATTTGCCACCTTGGTCGCTGACAGTTTTTGCCACTGATACTGACTTGGGATAGCGTCGGGACAAAAAAAATGATCGAGACGGTAACGCCACACAGTCTTGAAAAGATCGGATGGGACTACATTGGGTGGAAAAAAACGGTCGGGAAACCAGCTACTTGATTTGGACTCGCGTCAGCACATGTCACATTTGCACTCTACCCCTGATATTCCAGCGAGGACGAGTCTCAAGGCAGAGGGACGAGCAGGCAACACTAACGACGAGTAGCGGAATACCCTTCCCGAAAACGAGGATTATGCCAGTGTGGCTTTTAACACGCCCAGCGGCATGAAACCCATCACCATCATCGGCGGCGGGCTGGCAGGATTGACTCTCGGCATCGCGCTCCGCCAGCGCGATGTTCCTGTGACTATCTGGGAGGCTGGCACGTATCCGCGCCACCGGGTTTGCGGCGAATTCATCAGTGGCCGGTGTCAGGCTCTCCTGAAATCTTCGACGTTGCTCAAGGAAGCGGTCACCGGTCAGGCGCGCCTGGCGCGCACCACGCTTTTTGCCACCGAACAGGAAAGCTCACTGGCGCTTGCGATACCCGAGCCGGCATTTTGTGTTTCACGATACCACCTGGACGCCAGACTCGCAGATTGCTTCCAGTCACTTGGAGGCGAGCTTCGCTGCGAATCCCGGTGGCGAGAACAGCAACCGCAAGCAGGTGTCATCCGATCAACCGGTCGGATGGCCCGGGCGACAGTCAAAGAAACCCGATGGTTCGGCGCAAAGTGCCATGCTACCGGGGTGAATCTGCTGGCCGACCTGGAACTGCATCTTTCAGCGGACGCCTACGTCGGCCTCTGCCGGTTGGATGGGGACACGATCAATGTCTGTGGATTGTTTCGACGCAGCGCAGCGGCCGCAGCAAATTCAGCGAATCCGCTCGACTGGCTCAGAGGGGTTCCTGATTCACTGCTCCGTCAACGGCTGGCCAATGCCAAATTTGATACGGACTCAATCTGTTCTGTAGCCGGACTCGACCTGCGCCCGCGCCGGGCCGCTCCCCGCAGTGAATGCGTGATTGGTGATGCGTTGACGATGATTCCGCCTTTCACCGGCAACGGCATGTCCATGGCGTTTGAAAGCGCCTTGCTTGCCGCGGATTCGCTGGAAGATTATGCGAACGGTCAGGCCTCGTGGGAATTTGCCCGAGAGGAAGTGGCCCGGCGTTGTGATCGGGCGTTCGCGACTCGCCTGCGGATTTCGCACTTGTTGCAGGGCCTGATGTTTCATGCATCGGGACGCCGGCTTCTGGTCCGGCTCACCGCCCGTTCGAGCGCTTTGTGGCGCCTGCTATTTCTCCTGACCCGCTGATTTCTTTTCCCCTTTTCCGCGGGAACCGGCCAAATCGCCGCGCTCCCGACGCAGCACAACTTCCAGCCCTTCGCGCGCCGGTTCGACTTCCGTCTCGCCACCATGAATGGCCACCAGTTCATTCGCCCAATCACCCATCTCGTCAATCATCTCGTCGTCATGATCTGGGTCGTGGTGATGCAGGAAAAGTTTTTTGACCCTGGCAATGACCGCAATCGCCACAACGTCATCCACGCACCCGTGACCCCAGCCGATGTGCGACTTGTACTCGGTAGCGTCGTATTGCGAGTCCATGATCAATACGTCCGCATCCCTGATGAACTCGATGAGCTTTTCGTCCTGCTTCTGCGCATAGGAAAGGACTTCATAGGATTGCACGCTGTCACCCATCGGTGCCATGCGCAGGCGCGAGTGCGGCTCGTTGTCCGGAAAAAAACAAATCGATCCGGCGCTGGTGTTCAGCCGGTAGCCAAGGCAAATGCCCGGGTGGTTGGCGAACATGGTTTTCACCTGAATGTCGCCAATGTAAAACTCGTTTTCCGAGGCTTCGACGATTTTCAGATTGCTGGGCATCTGACGCATCGCGATGGGAAAATAGGGGCTTTCCATCTGGCTGCTGAGCGAATGTTCCAGCCCCATCTTGGCGCCTTCATAACCCATGACAGTGATTTGATTCTTGGGATCGTAGGCGGGGATGAAAAATGGAAACCCCTGAATGTGATCCCAGTGCGTGTGGGTGATCAGCATGTGAATATCCATCGGCTTGCCCTTGAATTCGCCAGCCAGTTTCCGACCCAGCTGGCGTATGCCGGTTCCGGCGTCGAGGATGATTAATTGGCCATCGGCCCGCACTTCGACGCATGTGGTGTTCCCCCCGTACTTGACGGTGTGCGGTCCGGGGGTGGCGATGGAACCTCGAACTCCCCAAAACCGCACCCGGGTTTTGGTGCCGATGCTGGTCGAAAAGACCGACGTGTCGCTGGTCGGCCGCTTTCCGTCAAAATCCGATTTGCGAAAGAAAAACGTCGTGCCGCTTTCCTGATTGAGCAGATGCAGCAATTCGCTGGGCTTGACTGGCTTGAGGAGAAAATCGTCAGCCCCGGCGGCTAGAGACGTTTCACGGTCAGTGCCGTAATTGCTGCTGGAAATAACAATGATACGGGGTTGCGTAACGAACGCCGTGTCCGCGCGAATCTTCCGGCAGACCTGATAGCCGTTGATTCCCGGCATCAGCAAATCGCAGATAATCGCCTCGGGTTTGTGTTCGCAGGCAAGTTTCAGACCTTCTTCCCCGCTGGCGGCACTATACACCTTCCAACCCGAATCCTCCATAGAATGCCCCAACACCTTTAAGACAAGGGGATCATCGTCAATAATCAGGACGGTGTTCACAGCGTTGGCACCTACGGGTTGCCAGTATGGTTGATCGGCGGACGACCCGAAGTCAACGAATCGTTACCGTTACTCCAACACCGATTCCAACCCCTCCCGGGCCGATTCAATTACGAGCGAACTACCCCGGGCGGTAGCCGGTCCCCGCGCCTTGCGCACCATCTCCGAGACGAAATCATCGTTATGCCCCGGGTCGTGGTGAAACAGGAACAACCGCCGAACCTCCGCGATGATCGCCGTCTCAACGGTATCCTCAAAGCAACTGTGCCCCCAACCGAGATGGGCTTCATATTCCTCAGCCGTGTATTGCGAATCCAGAATCAGCACGTCAGCGCCACGGATGAACTCCACAAACTTCTCCGCTTCCCGCAACGCGAAATCCTTCGTCTGACCGTCGTCCTCAGGTGACTTGTTGGGATGCAACCGCATGCGCGCGTAGGACTCATGGTCGGGAACATACACGATCGAGCCCGTGCTAAAATCGAGTCGATACCCCACTGTCACGCCCGGATGATTCACAAAAATTGCGCGGACTCTTACTTTGCCGAGGTTAAAATCCATCTCGTTCAATTCCTCGAACGCGACATGTCCGGGCATCTGCTTGAGGCCGATCGGGAAGAACGGGCTGTCCATCTGCACGGCAAAAGTGGTCTCAAGGTGTTTGCGCGACCCCTCATAGCCGAGCACGCGCACCTGGTTGACATTGTTGTAAGCCGGCGGAAAAAACGGGAATCCCTGGATATGATCCCAGTGCGTATGGGTGAGCAGCAGGTTGATGCTCAGCGCCCGCGTTGAAAACTCCCGCGTCAACTGCGTGCCGAGTTCACGCAAGCCCGACCCGGCATCAAGAATGATCAACTCGCCATCCGCCCGCACTTCTACACAAGAGGTGTTTCCGCCATAAATAACAGTCGAGGGTCCGGGCGTCGGAATAGACCCTCGTATACCCCAGAAGCGCAGAAAATTTTGTCCCTTGATCTCCGCGGCATCGGGAATCGCGGTCGGGCTCCCCATGGCTTCGTCTTTCGTCATCCGGCGGGTATCCGACTCCATGGCATGGAGCAGCACCTTGGGCGCCACCGGCTTCAGGAAAAACCAATCCGCGCCCGACTCCAGCGCGTTCCGCCGGTCGATATCAAACGCCCGAAAGGTGGTGACGATGATTCGCAAATCGGGAAGTTCATTCGCGTGCTCGCGAAGTTTCCGGCAGACGTGAAAACCATTGCTTCCCGGCATCAGCAGGTCGCAAATCACCACGGCGGGCTTGATTTCCAAGGCCTGCTTGATCCCATCCGTGCCATCTTCAGCTTCGAAAACCTTCCACCCGGCGCTTGTCAGGGCCTTCGAGACCACCTTTCGCACCACCATGTCGTCGTCAATGAGTAGAACGGTTTTCATCAACAAAGTTCGGCGGAGCGTTTCAGAAAACCCGCAAAACACAAGCCCCGAGAAGGCATTCGGGTGGATTGAATGTTTGACAAACAGGGATTTGACAACGCGAGCGCCCAAGCCAATGCTGCCCAAGTCCACCGAAAAAACGATTTGATCATGAAAACAACTCATCTGCCTATCATCGCCCTCCTCTGCCTCTCCGGCAGCCTCGCTCAGACCTCCTTTGCTCAGGAAGAAAAACCCCAGCGTCGCGAATCGCCCAGCAACCGCAGTGACGAACGCCCTCGCGAAGCCGGCGAAGCGCGCGAAAGCAAGGAAGGTGAACGCCCGCGCCGGGAAAGTCCCGAGGCGCGAGAACGTCGCGACGTCAACCCCGAAGCCGTGGCACGGATGCGTCAGCAAATCGCGGCGCGCCTTCATCAGATCGAAGAACAATTGCAGCAGGCCGAAAAGGACGGTCGCAAAGAAGATGTCACCCGCCTGCGTCGCCAACTCGAAGAAACCCGCGCCGGCATCGCCCGTCGTGAAGGATCGCGCGAACGCGACGGCGACGCCCGTCGCAATCCCGAACGAGAGCATCCGGAAGCGAAGCGCAACAACACCCGGGAGGGTTACGAGGAACGCCCGGGCCGGGATCCTTTTGCCGGCGAACATCGCGGTCGTGGCGAACATGACGGCGACCGGGGGCAAGATCGTCGCGGGGGTGAACTGGAACGAAAGATTCACCACCTCATGCAGGCCGCCGAGAACCTTCACGCGGCGGGAATGCCCAAAGAGGCCGAGTATGCGCAACGCCAGGCCAACGTCCTGCGTGAACAACTCGAACGCAGTCGCCACCATGATGGCCCCGAAGGGCGTGAAGCCTCGCCCCGTGAAAGGGAATTGCAGCAGATGGTCGAGCACATGAAGCGGGAGATGAACGAGATGCGCGAACTCATTGCCGACCTCCGCCGCGAACTCGAACGGCGCGGGGACCGCAAATAGCGGATTCGCTCCAACCGCTTCATCCCCACACAAGAGCACGTGGGTCGGGTTTGATTCCGAGTAGTCGCGCCGGTGGCGAAGAATCGCCTTGGACTAACCGAAGGGTTCAAAGCAGCGCCACCCGGGGCACCCCAAATACTTCATCCGCACCGCGGCAGGAGGGCCAGAAGAATGATAGATTGGTTCTGCGATCCCTTCGGGATCGACTCTATCTCATCTGCACACCCGGGGTGGCGCTTAGCTTACCCCGGGCTACCGATTCTTGGAACCCTTCGAGTTCTCCCTCGCGGGAACCGTGCGCTTATTTGTATCCGCCAGGCCCCTTCGGGAATGCAGGTGTTGAGGATTCGACCCGGAAACACCCAAATGCGCGTTGCCTGAAAGATTCCTGTAACTATTGAGGCTCGGTCGGCGTTAGTCTATGAGTTCAAACCTGATTTCACGCTTATGATAATGGCCGATGTCCTGAAGTGGTTCCTCCTGATTGTGGGGGTATTTCTCGTCCTGCAATCCTACTGGCTGATTTCGGCCGCGCTTTTCCCGGCCCTGGTCGAGAAATCCCGCGAGCGGTTTTCCCGACCGATTCAGCTCACCGGTCTCGGACTCGTCATCGTCGGCCCGTTGGTCCTGCTGGCCGTTTTTTTCTTCCAAAAAGGCAACAGCCCCATCGCCAACATCATCGGATTCGCCATCCTCCTCGCCCCGTTTCTGCTGGGCTTTGCCGGTTCGGCCGGATTGAGCCAGAAGATCGGCGAGGGACTGCCTTCGGCCGGTGACCAGGCGCAGCCATGGAAAGCCGTCCTGCGCGGTGGCACCGTCCTTTCGCTGACATTCCTGCTGCCGTTTCTCGGCTGGTTTGTCATCCTTCCCTGGACGCTTATCGCCGGTTGCGCGGCAGCGGTCCTTGCGATTATCAGCATGCGAAAGGAAACGGCGGAGGCAGCCGCGGCAGCGACAGAAACGGAGCCGGCAGAAACCGAGATGAAGAAACCGAGGTCCAGAGTCGCCAAGAAATGAGCCTCGACCGCCGCGAATTCATTCAAGCCGGAAGTGCGACCGCCCTCGCCCTGACGGCCGGATGCAATTACGTTCCGCAGGTGCTCCTCTCGGGACGCCGCGTTCCCGCTCCGCCGCAAGGGCCTTACGTTTCCACGAAGAGCGCCAGCATCGATCTCATCACCCATGCCTTGAACCGCCTGACGTTCGGCGCCCGCCCGTGGGACTACGAGCGCGTATCGAAACTTGGCGAAAATCAGGAAGACGCCTTTGTACGGTTCATCGATGAGCAGTTGGATTTCGAGAAAATCGATGACCCGGAGGGTGACAACATTCTGCGCCGCTTCGACACACTGAGCCAACCCATCGGCGAACTTTACGAATACCAGGAAAAGCATCTGGCCCGGCAACTCACCCAGGCCACGGTCTTGCGCGCCATCTATACCGAGCGCCAGCTTTACGAAGTGATGGTGCAGTTCTGGACGGACCACTTCAACATCGACCCGTCCAAGGGCGACTGCAAATGGCTCAAGACCGGCGACGACCGGGAAGTAATTCGCAAACACGCGCTCGGCAATTTCAATGACATGCTGCATGCCTCGGCACTCAGTCCGGCGATGCTCTGGTATCTCGATGGACGCGTGAACCGCAAAAGCAAACCCGAGGACAAACCCAACGAGAATTACGCCCGCGAACTGCTCGAACTCCACACCCTCGGCGTCAATGGTGGCTACACGCAAAAGGACGTGATGGAAGTCGCGCGTTGCCTGACCGGCTGGACCATTCGCGAAACTCGCCGTTCCAAGTTTGGTCTCGGGACTATCGAGTTCAAACCCTACTATCACGATCGGGGCGCGAAGGAATTGCTGGGCCACACTATTCCTGCCATTCCTGATGGCTTGAGACGGGCAGAGCAACAAAAGCGCGGCGAGTCCGAGCTGGAGCAGGTTATCGAAATCGTTGGCCACCATCCATCAACCGCCCGGTATCTGGCTACAAAACTCTGTCGCCGCTTTATCGCCGACGAACCGCCCGCCGCCGCCATCGAGACCGTTGCCAAATCATTCACCGAATCAAAGGGTGACATTTGCGCGACCTTGCGAACGCTGTTTCTCACGGACGAATTTCGCGACACGCGCGGCAACAAGTTCAAGCGGCCGTTCAATTACATCGTCTCCGCCATCCGCGCCACCAACGCCCGCACGGACGCCAATCGACAGGTGACCGATTACCTCGTGCGCATGGGCCACGCGCCCTTTCAATATCCAACGCCGGACGGTTACCCGGAGGAAGCCAACCCATGGCTGGGCACGCTGCTCTGGCGGTGGAACTTCGCGCGGGCCCTGAAAGACCATCGCATCAAGGGCACCCGTCTCGATGCGAAGCGCTGCCTGGAAAACTTTGACGACGGCCTGGACGGCGCGCTCGCATTCTACCTCGGCCGACAGCCGACCAGTGAGGAACGCGAAACCATCACCGATACCGATCAATCGTTGGCCCTGCTCCTGGCATCGCCTGAATTTCAAATGTGCTGATGGCAACCACGACGACATATGTTTCCGGCAACGGCGACAACCCGCGCACGCTGATCGTCGTGTTTCTGCGTGGCGGTGCGGACGGCTTGAACATGGTCGCGCCCTTGCAGGACGCCGGCTACTACAAGGCGAGACCGCGCATCGCCATCGGCGAAAAGGCGGCCCTTCGCCTCGACGACTTTTTCGGTTTGAACCCCATCCTGTCCGGCCTCGAACCGGCCTGGAAAGACGGCGCATTGGGAATCGTTCACGCAGTCGGCTCCGAGGATCAGACCCGATCTCATTTCGAGGCGCAGGATTTGATGGAACACGGCGGCGAAGTCGCCGGCGGCTGGCTGGGCCGATTTCTCCGCTACAAAGATCAGCCCGCCACCTCGGCGTTGGCGGCCATTGCGCTGGGACAGGCATTGCCGGAATCCCTGCGCGGCGCACCCGCCGCAACGGCCCTGCAATCACTGCGTGATTTTTCACTGGGCAAACAATCCGACGGTTTGCGCAAAGGACTGGCCCGCCTTTACGAACTCCAGCGCGGGCTTCTTACGCACCCCGCCCGCGACACGCTCAACGCCATCGACCGCATCGAAAAACTCAACGCCACGGAATACGCCGCATCGCACGGTGCCGAATACAGTTACGACTCGTTCAGTCGCGGCCTGAAACAAACCGCGCAACTCATCAAGGCAAAGGTCGGCGTCGAAGTGGTAAGTATCGATTTGGGCGGCTGGGATTCGCATCTGAATCAGGGCGGAATCATGGACCCGCGCATGCGCGAACTTTCGCGGGGGCTCAACGCGTTTTATCAGGACATGGGCAAAGCGATGACCCACGTCTCCGTCGTGGTCATGACGGAATTTGGCCGGCGCGTCGCGGAGAATTCCGCCTTTGGCACCGATCATGGCCGGGGCAGCGCGATGTTTGTCATGGGGGGCGGCGTGACCGGCGGCAAGGTGATGGGCAAATGGCCGACATTGAAGGATGAAGTGCTTGAAGGCCCCGGCGACCTGCCGGTGACCACCAATTATCGCGATGTACTGGCGCCGGTATTGACACGGCACGGAGCCTCGGACGATTGGTCCCGCGTGTTTCCGCAATTCGACTTGCAGCCGATGCAAATTTGACGTTGGCTTGCCGGCCTATGTTAGCCGGAGGTTTTACCATTATTCGACAGCCGATTTTATTCGCCATCTGCTTCAGCCTCGCCTTCGTCGTCGTCTCCTGCCAGAAGAAGCCGCCGCGAAAAACCCTCACCGGACCGGACTCGACCGAGGGATATGACTTCAACAACGACGGCACCGACGACGTCCTTTACATCTATAAAGGCGGCCAGGTGAACAGGGTGAAGACGGACTTGAACTTCGATGGCGTCTTTGACATCACTACTTACTACTCCATCGGTCAACCGGAGCACCAGGAAGGCGACTACAACTTCGACGGACAGGCGGACGCGTGGATCGATTTCAAAAACGGACATCCCGAGTTCGGCCGTGTTGACACAGACTTCAACGGCAAGCCCGACCTGTTCGTCACTTATGCGAACGGTATTCCGCGCGAATCAATCTGCCGACCGAACGAGCAATCCGCCATCACCCGAATCTACCGGTTTTACGACGGCATCCTGATCGCCGAAATCTGGGATACCGACAAAGATGGCCGGTTGGACACGACCAATTACTTCGACGCCTTCGGCGAAGTGGTTGATACCGTCTCCGGGCAGAAGAAAAACTAATCCGCAACGAGATCCCGCACACGTCCCGGGGCACTTGAACCAGGGCATTGAACGGAGACCACAAATTTCCGCCAGGTCTTGGAGTGCGTGCGCTGCCGCGCCGCCTTCCTGACGACTGACTCGACTCGAAGACCGGACAAATGGGAAACCGAAAATGCATGTATCAAAAATCGGAACTCTTCCGTTTACAACGGTGGTCACCTGGTTAATGGAATCGTGGTTGGATCTGGCTTTCCCGAAAAACCCCGCTTGACTGTCAACCTTTGGGATTGGACCCGTTTTCGAACAAGAATAGCCTGTTGGATACGACCAAAT
Source organism: uncultured Verrucomicrobiales bacterium (assembly GCA_937893495.1). Lineage (GTDB taxonomy): Bacteria > Verrucomicrobiota > Verrucomicrobiia > Limisphaerales > JAYPXF01 > CALBIE01. The sequence continues at coordinate 9,794 of CALBIE010000517.1, forward strand.
ACTGCGATGCCTTCGGCCGCAGACCGTTCGATGCATCCGGCGCGCGAACCACGGAATCTCCCTGACAATATTGTCGTTTGTCGGGACTGACTCGTTTGTGACCCGTTTGGGAGCACATGATCTGTAATTCTCGGCAGCAAGCGTAGCGATGGGACACGAGGTGGCCACATTGAACGTCGCCGGAACCAACGGTGTCCATTCAACGGGAACGCAAAATAATAAGCCTATAAAAACAACAGGCAAAATTCTGGCGGCGGTTCTTGGCACGGGATTGTTTTTAGCCGGGTGCGGCAAAAATCCGGCCACGTCATCGTCGTCGTGGGCGCTCGACAAGTCGGGAGCTTCCACGCAATTGAAGCAATTCCTCGCGACGCAGGAAACCCAGGCGCGTGCGCTGGCGAAACAGGACGGGAATAAACTGCCTTCGCATTTTGATGCGTCTTACCGGGCCGCCGAAACGGGCGACTGGCGGGATGCGACCAACCGTTTCGGGCAAATGGCAAAGAGCGTCAAGAACGACAACAGCCCGCGCGGAAGCTGGTGGTCGGCGACGCTCGATGCCTTTGGCGTGTTTGTGGTGTTTCCGCCGGGGGATAACTATGCGATTGCTTTCGGCAACGACATCATTCGATCCATCCCGGACGGCAGCATCTATTTTGGAGGCACGGACCCGGGCCGGTTTGTCGTCACGGCATTGATGGAATCTAATGTGGCCGGGAAACCGTTTTTCGTGGTCTCGCAAAATCCGCTCGCCGATGCAACCTATTTACAATACCTGCGAGCGATGTATGGCGGAAAAATCTATACGCCCACAGACGAAGACTCGCAAAAGAGCTTTCAGGATTACCAGACGGATGCGCAGCGCCGTCTTTCCCACGATCAGCAATTTCCCGACGAGCCCAGACAAATCAAGCCCGGCGAGGACGTCAGGCTGGATTCAAACGGACGAATCCAATTGAGAGGGCAGTTTAATGTGATAGGAATCAGAGAGCTTCTAACGAAAACTATTTTCGACAAGAATCCCGACCGCGAATTTTACCTTGAGGAAAGTTTTCCGCTCGACTGGATGTATCCGTATCTTGAACCGC
>CALBIE010000518.1 GCA_937893495.1 uncultured Verrucomicrobiales bacterium
ATCAATGTCGCTCGAACCGTCAAACGGTCCGTGTTCTGCCAACGCTCCAGGTCGGTGGGGACGGGCCAGACGGGAATCTTCGGATTGCGAAACGATTCGGGAATTCCAACCAAGGGTTCGGCGTAGCGAACGTAACGCTCTCCCCCGCCCTTCGAAGACACGGGAGTCACCCGAACTTGCGCGAACGCCTTGCCATGCAGCAAACACGCGACAATCACAGCGGCTCCGGCAAACTTAATCGTGCGATTCATGATTCGAATTGTGTCTGAGAAACGGCAAAATGAAAATCAGGGAACATCCCAACGCCATCCCCTGCCCTCGCCCCACGTGCCAATTACCGTTTTAGATTCTTTACTGACGATTCCCAATAGGGCTTGAACGTCCGGCGCAGCTTGGCGGCATTCGCTTCCTCAGGCAGGCTCCATTCAATTTTCACCCTGGGCAAATCGGCTTTCAATCGGGCGATATCCGTTGGCTCCGCAATGACATACCGTAGCTTGAGCGACTTCAGATTCGGCAGTTTTTTGAGATACTCCAATCCATCCTCATAAGTGAACCAGGTCTCCGTGATATAAATCTCCTCCAATGACGGAATTTGACTGAGATATTCGAGGCTGCGGTTGGTGATGCGCGGCGTGTATTGGGGGCCCAAAAAGATCGACTTCAAGTTTGGCAGTGCCTGTAACGCCTTTACGCCATCATCAGTGATCCGAGCGGTATGGAAAAGGTCCACCTTTTGCAGCGTCTTGATTCGTGCCAGTGCGATAGCAGCCGCATTATCGACGCGACAACCGCCCAGTCGCACCGACTCAAGTTTCGGCAACGCCGCCAGATGAGCCAATCCCGCGCCGACATACCCCTTGGAATCCGGCGGCCCAAACCAATGATCGAGTCCGAAGTGCCGCAACCCCGTCCATCCAGCAAAATCTTTGATGCCGTCATCCGTGAACTGTGCGCTGCCACCAAAGAAATACTCCACATCCGGCAAGGTTCCGATCAATCCGAGCGTCTCGTCACTGAGTCTGACTCCTCCCGGACTCATCCAGAGTTTCCGCAATTTCGAAAATTTACCAAACAGCCGGTAATCCTCCTGCGACAAGGCCACGACGGAATTGAAAGAAATATTCGTCACACTGCCGGATGCATCCCTCCTAATTCGCATCCCGCGCGCCTCGAACGCGGCTGCCAATTCGTTTTCACCGGCCTGAACCGCAAGTGAACAGGCAATGAAAAGAAAAAGCTGAACGAATCGCTTCAAGTTCATTTGGTAAACACTCGATTCAATCACAGCAATTCCTTGATCTCGGCGTCCGCCTCGCCGCCCTGAAAATCCTCCGGGATGGGAACACGCATACCCTTGAAGACCGTGCGCCAGACGTTTCCGAGGCGAACATCCTCTTTCACGATATGGCCCTGATGCCGGATACCCAGTCGCGATCCGCCGGCCAGCATCGTCGGCAAATGGTGGTTATGATGGGCATTGATGGATCCACCGCTGCTGCCGTAGGCAACGAGTGTATGGTCCAACAACGTACCATCGCCTTCCTTGACGGATTTGAGTTTGCGCAGGAAATACGCCCATTCCTCCATGTACCAGATGTCTGCCTTCGTGAACCACTTGAGCTTGTCCGGATCCTCCCCGTGATGCGTCATCTCGTGATAGTTGTAGGGATTGCCCAGATCGCGCCACGCACCTGTGCCATCCTGACCATCCATGCGGGCCAGATAGGAAATAACCCGCGTGCTGTCCGTCTGAAACGCGAGCGTGATGACATCAAACATCAGGCGTTGATAACGACGATATTCCAGCCCCGCCTTGTTCGGATCGAGCCCCTGCTCTTTTCCAAAACTGAGACGCTCAACATCCGGTTTGGGTTTGCGCAGCCATTCTTTTTCAACCTGCATGCGTCGCTCCAGGTCGCGAATGCCAGTCAGGTATTCGTCGAGTTTCCGCTGATCTTCCCGCCCCAGTGATTTCGCCAATTGTCGGGCTTCTTCCCGCAACGAATCCAGCACACTGGTACGCTGAATGAATTCGGCTTCCCGCTGGTTGAGCGTCTCCGCAGTATCCGGTCGGAACAATTGATCGAACAACACGTGTGGACGATTCTCGGAAGGCAACGGCGTTCCGCTCGGTGACCAGGAAAGCGTTTGATCCTGATTCCCGCCGAAACCGGTGCCTCGTTTGATGCCAAGTGTGAGTGACGGAAACCGCGTCTGCCGCCCGATCGCCTGCGCCAGTTCCTGATCGCACGAGACGCGGAGTTTGGCACCGGCACTGCGCGTGTTCGTCCCGGTGAGGTAAGTGCGATCCCCGACGTGCCCGCCGGAATGCGTCAGTTTCAGTCCGGAAACGACAGTGAAATCGCTGCGCAATTCCTCGAGCGGTTTAAGAATCGGCGTAGCCGTATAGTTCGGCCCCGCATCGATTGGGGTGAAATCACGGCCATTAATCCCGAGCCCAAAGAAGCCAAAGAGAGTCCTGCGTGGTGTTTCCGCCGCAGCAATCGAACCGGCGCTGGTCACCGAATCAGCGCGAACGCTCATTGCGTCGAGCCAGGGAAGCGCCAGGGTAATCCCGGTGCCCTTGAGAAAAGTCCGTCGGGGAATGGGTTGACGGTGAAGTTTGATGTTCATGGTTCGTTCTTGGTTCTTCGTTCCTGGTTCTTCGTTTAGCGTTGCAGGTTCTTCGTCCGTTGTAACGGGCTCTTCGTTTTTGATTGAGTGACCCGATTGCCGGTCGTGAGAAGGTAGTTGATAAAAGCACCCACTTTGGCATGGGTTTTATCGGCTTGCTCATAAAGCCCGGAGAATTCGGCCTCGCCGATATAACGACGATCCAAAGCAACGTAGAGCTGACTTTTGACCTCTGAGCAGGAGCGCTGGGAGTAGCGAAGGAATTTCACAAACTCTGCGTTTGAACCACCATCGAAGCCTTCAGCAATATTGTGCATCACTGAACCCGCCGCTCGGGTAATCTGGTCACGCAATCCGAAATCCCGCGCCAACTCACCTGACGCCGCGATATCATAGACGGCATTGGTCAGCGCCCTTGCG
>CALBIE010000519.1 GCA_937893495.1 uncultured Verrucomicrobiales bacterium
GCACCCTGATATTCGCCGTTCACCTTCTCCAGCATCACGCGCGTGACGATCGCATTCTGAAAATCTCCGACCATCAACTGTCCTTTGAAAGGGCCGAATCGGTCGTCAGTGATTTCGGCAATTCCCGTCGTTGATCGCGCAAGCTTGTAAGGAAACCAGATCGCAGGCGGATCCATTTTCGTGTGTTTGCCGTATTCTTCTTTCTTCGATGGCCAGGCGCTCGGGTGTCCGTGAAACTTGCCAGGCGCAACGTGGTCGAGGCGGCAGGAGCCAATCCAAGCTCCTTGGTTTTCCGAAATGAAGACATCACGATTCGGTCCGAATACGCCGATGCCGTTGGGTTCACGGAAGCCGCTGCAAATGGGCGTGAGCTTCGAGCCGTCGGCGGAAACGCGGATTCCCCAGCCCATGTATTTTGCATCCCAACGACCGCTGTGGCCGGCATTGGCGAGAACGAAGTCACCGTTTATGTCCACGACGGGTCCGTATGAGAATGCGTTGTAGTGGCCCGTGTAGGCCCAACCGGCGTTGATGCGCTCCACGAGGTCGGCTTCGCCATTACCGTCGGTATCGGTGACCCGGGTGAGTTCGTTTTTCATTCCGACGTAGATTTGCCCGTTCTTCACGATCAGCCCCATCGGTTCGCACAGCCCGGCGGCGAAGCGTCGATATTTTGCGGAACGAACCGGCCCGGTGGCTCCTTCCACGATGTAGATGTCGCCGATCCAGGTGCAGACGGCGAGGTCGCCGTTGGGCAGGAAATCCATTCCGGTCACGAGCAACTCAATCTCCTTGGGCAGCGGAAATGCTTCGGATCGAAAGTGTGGGGTGGAGGCCATGCTGAAGCCGGGCACGGGGGCAGCCGTGTAAATCTTTGGCGCGCGTTCCTTCGGTTTGGCTTGGGATGCTTGAAAGACTGCGGGAACGATGGCGTCTTCAGACGCAAATCCTTCTTTAGGATTGGTCGTGGACGCAATTTCCAGTGTCACCGGAGACTGGTGCGGTGGAATGGCGACGAGCATGCGAATCTGGGCACCCTCCCGCTTCACCTTCGGATTCCCCTTTGTGGCGCCCGTTTCCGTGAACACCTCCTCCTCGTACGCGCCGTGATGAACGTCGGCGTGAACCTTGAAGTCGCCATGACCGATGAAAGCCTGCAGGGGGCGTCCGTCGTTACGCAGCATTCGAAGCATACGCGAGGCCGGGTTGAATTTCAGCGGATACCCCAACTCATCGTGGGCGACAAACGCCAAGAGCCGGGATGCGGGGCCAATCTCGATGCGGCGGACAATGAACCGCCCGGAGGCGCGGGGTGTTTCTGAAACCTTCACCCGTTCACCGTCGGGGAGTGTCAGTTCATAGTGCAGTGAAACGCCGTCCCGCCCGGTGCTGACCGCGCGGTATTGGGCGTTCAGTGGAATCGACTTTTTCTTTTCACTGACGGTGAACCATGGCGATCTCGGCGGCATGCTCCACAACACCGGGGCGTCGTTGGTAGAAATGAAAGGTCGCTTGGCCATGCTGTATTGCGGTCCCAGCAGATGGAGTCCTTTGCCGGACCAGACGGTATGGGTGCGGCAGAGTTCGGTGTCGAAGGCCAGATGCAGATTGGTTGCCACCGACACGGCGATGCTGCGGCTCTGCTGCGGCATGGGCGCCATTCGGAAGGCGATGTCCGGTGAATCGAAACGCGGAATGACCGGTGGCGCGGGTTTCTTTTTGTTCGCCGCTGCGAGCTGGTGTGCCGCGGGAGAAGCGAACAATGCGGTTGCGATTAGAAATGAAAGAACCCAGCGCGGCAGAGCGGCAAGGGCTGCCTCCCCATGAACCCGGGTAGCAGTGAACGTGAGTTCGCTCACTTCAGTGCTTTTTGGAATGATCAGATCGAACTCACGTTCGCTGCTACGAGGTTCATGGGAAGGATGCCGGTGCAACGCCCGAATCTTTGTCGTTGCGGTAAAGATTCGCGCGAGTGGAGTGCGGCGCGCACATGCCGGATGATGGATGGAAACCATAGGGGCAAAAAAATAGGCCAGCCTCGAAAGGCTGGCCAGTGAATTCAAACGAGTGCGTTTATACGATTGGCGTGAGTTTTTTCTCCACCTTCTCTTTGGCAAGGTGGACGAACTTTGGCAATCCCCGTTCCATCGGCATGTGAAGTTCTCCCTCAATCAATGGTTGCGCATACTCGATGAATTTCTCATTGGGTAACCAACCGTCTTCGGTAATCCAGTCGCGCGGAATCAGGTGCTCGACATTGGCAATATCGGCCAGTGGTTTGAGGCCGGTCGTCCATTCGTAGGGCGCATTGCTCGTGCGGTCGATGGTGACCATGTAGCCGCTTTTGCCTTCCATGGCCGAGCGGACCGCCATCTGACCGCAGGCGACCGCTTCATCCACGTCCTGTTCGCTGGCGTGATGCGCAGCGGAACGCTGGGCATAACCGAGTTTCACCGTGCGGGTCTTGAGGCCGATTTCCTTTTCGACGATTTCCTTGAGCGTCTCGGCAGCGCCGGAAAGAACCGCGTGTCCGAAGGCGTCCTTCTTGGTTTTGTCCGCGCCAAGTTCGTCGCCGTTTTCGTCCTTCAACCCTTCGCCGACAACGACCACGCAGAATTGATGCTCGGATATCTCCTGTTTGACCTGAGCGACGAAGGCGTCTTTGCGGAATGGCACTTCGGGAAGCAGAATGATGTGTGGTGCGTCGAGCTGTTCGCGCTTGGCGAGTACGGTGCCAGCGGCGATCCATCCGGCGGAGCGGCCCATAACCTCGATGATGCAACACGATCCGGCGTCCGTCGCCATGCTGCTGACGTCCAGTGCCACTTCCATCACGGTGGTGGCGCTGTACTTGATGGCCGAGCCGTAACCCGGCGTGTGGTCAGTAAACGGCAAGTCGTTGTCGATGGTCTTGGGGACGCCGATAATGCGCATTTCCCAGCCACGCTTCTCTGCCTCAAGATGAATCTTGTGGGAGGTGTCTTGTGAATCATTTCCGCCGGCATAAAAGAAATACCGGATGTTGTGCGCCTGGAACACCTCGAACAAGCGGTCCATGTCCTTCGTTGCTTTCTCGGGATTTTTGGCAAAATCAATTTTGTAACGGCAGGTGCCCAACGCCGCGGCCGGCGTGTGCTTGAGACCTTCGATTGCCGAGGTTTGTTCCTCCTGCAGGTCGATGAGATCCTCGCGCAGAATCCCGTAGATTCCGTTGAGGCCGCCATAGATTTCATCCACGACGTTCATGTGGTTTCCGGCTTCCTGAATCACACCGGCGACGCTGGCATTGATCACCGCCGTCGGCCCGCCTGATTGAGCTACCAATAAGTTTCCTACTAATTCTGACATAAAATAAATTCCCGTAGAGTTGCCCGTTACAGGCCTTCGTGTTCTGCCCTTATTCGAAAGGGAGCGCAACCATGCCAATGCCCCATGGGGCTGTCAAAGTCGAATTCGACTCTTTGGCGAAAAACTGGCCGAGGTGAGTTCGGGCAATCCAACCGGCGATCCCCCGCGCAGGATGACCTTGCTTTTGAGCGGTGATGGGCATTTACTGTCGGCAATCATTTTGCGACCCATCCAATCAACCTGATGTTTACGTTTTACGGCAATCCATTCCGTCACTGCGACGGAGTTTCGCGTCGAAGCTTTCTTAAAGCCGGCGCGTTGGGGGTGGGCGGGTTGACGCTGGCCGATGTGTTGCAACTGGAGGCGGAAGCCGGGATTCGCTCGTCGCACAAAGCGGTCATCAATATTCATCTCGATGGCGGGCCGCCTCAGATGGATATGATCGACCCGAAACCGAATGCCCCGGTGGAGATTCGTGGCGAGTTCAAATCATTGCGGACGAAGATTCCGGGCATTCACCTGACGGAGTTGATGCCGAAGCTTGCGGCCAACGCGGATCAATTTGCCTTTATCCGGTCGCTGGTCGGCGGGGTCGGTCGGCACGATGCCTTTCAATGTCAGTCCGGTTTTGATGGAAAGGAGCTGGCAGGAATCGGCGGGCATCCGGCGATGGGATGCGCGGTGACCAGGTTGCTCGCGCGGCCCACTGATTCCGCGCCCGCCTTCGTGGACCTGATGCAGGGTCGGCCTCTGGTCCGCAACAGCGCGCGGCCGGGATTTCTCGGGCCGGCTTACACTCCGTTTCGTCCTGACCTCTCGCACTTGTTCAAGCGAGGGTTGGAACCGGGCATGCAGACGGAACTCGCGCGGTTGGGGGCGAATCATACGATGGAGCTGAATCTGGTGGAAGGAATCACCGCTGGTCGTCTTGAGAACCGGGTCGAGCTGTTGCGTAATATCGATCGGATTCGCCGCGAAGCGGATGAAAGTGGTTCGATGGAGGCGCTGGACAAATTCACCCAGCAGGCCGTTGGTATATTGACTTCCGGCAAATTCGCCGCCGCGATGGATTTGGCAAAGGAAGACCCTCGGGTGGTGGACAAATTTACGCCGGCGATGCGTGGTCCGAACGAGGCGCATTACACGACCGAAGGGCCCAATTCGATTCAGAAATTTCTGCTCGCGCGAAGATTGATCGAGGCCGGAGTGCGTTGTGTGAGTGTTTCCATCAGTGATTTTGACACGCACACGGCGAATTTCGATCGGATGAGATATCTCGGTCCGCTGGTGGACCATGGGTTGCATGCACTCGTCGCTGATTTACGTGAACGCGGAATGCTGGACGACGTCATGATCGTCGCGTGGGGTGAGTTTGGGCGGTCGCCCAAAGTGAACAGTAAGGCCGGTCGCGATCACTGGCCGCGCGTGGGAATGGTCATTATGGCAGGAGGTGGAATGCGAACCGGGCAGGTGATCGGTTCAACGGACAGGACCGCCTCCGAGGCGACTTCCCGCCCGGTGGAGTATCAGGACGTGATTGCCACGCTTTATCATCACCTCGGCATCGACGGTCGCAACACCACGGTGGAGGATACGACGGGTCGTCCGCAATACCTCGTGACCAGCGGTCAGCCGATTCGAGAACTGATCGGATAACTTCCCTTTGAAATATCGCCCCTCAGCGATTCAAGATGCCGGTGTCGAGATCCGTGCTGAGATAGTCTTCCCATTTCTTACCGCGGCACCATTCCGGGTGGACCGTGACGCAAAAAGGCCAGTCGGTCACAAATTGGTCGTCAATCATCACCCGTGGTTTCGGAAGGAAGGCTGCGAACAAATCCTCGACGCCAGCGACTTGGGCGCATTTCTTTGCGTAATCAGCTCCTCCCGCGCTCCAACAGAACAGTTGAACGCCGTCGGCATTCAGTTGACGAAGGTGATTGACGACTTCGGAGATCGGGTGTTGCTGTTCGCCGATTGTGCGGATCAGCGTGTTATCAACATCGACATAAACAATCATTGCTTGAATTACGGGTGTTTCAAAATCCCGGTTATCGGAAATTCGTGGTTGCTGAGTATTATGGTGTAATTTTTTGTGCCCGTTGGCGAATGTTCATGCTCGCTGGAACGAATTCAAGCATGGGCACCAGGCATTGGGTCACGGCAGAGGCAGGTCGGGATTTCATCGTGCGAAATTTTGGCATTATTGGATGGAGAAGGATCGGGGCAGCGGCCTGTGTGCAAGGCAGAATAATTTCGCTCAGGCTGTCTCTGGTTTCACCCAGATAACGTCACGATAAATCGTTGCGAATCACGCTGGAGATTAGATAGAGCGCTTAATCCGACTCTGGAAAGCCTGGATTCGAATGGCGTCAGACTGAAAGAATATGCTTTCGCTCGGACGGGTTTCAACGGACAGTTTCGCCGATGCCGCAAGAGGATCCAGATCCACTAGGGCCGACCATGACCATGGCCGCCAGCGTTGTTACGTATCGAAAGAAACGTGAGATAAAGCCGCATTATTTCGAACAGGAGCAGGGAACCGGCGCGCCGAAGCAGTTCGTATTGGACGGCGATGAATTCGTTATCGGGAGAGCGGAAGATGCCGCGATCCGGGTGCTTACGCCGAAAGCCTCGCGCCAGCATGCCATTATCCGACGAAGAGGCACTGAGTTTACGATATTTGACAATGAAAGTCGGAATGGAGTTTATCTGAACGGCTTGCGCATCAACTCAGCCATATTGAGGGATGGAGATGTCATTCAAGTGACAACTTGTGTTTACGTCTATCACGAACGATAAGAATGTCGGTTTTTGTTAAATTCTGGGGAGCGCGGGGTTCCATTCCCACACCGGGAAGCTGGACGCGTGTTTATGGCGGCAATACGTCGTGCGTCGAGGTTCGATTTGATGACACGCTGTTCATTTGCGATGCGGGATCGGGGATTCGGGAATTGGG
>CALBIE010000520.1 GCA_937893495.1 uncultured Verrucomicrobiales bacterium
CGGGAACAGAATCACCGACACCGGACTCAAACACCTCTCGAAAGCCGTGCAACTCGAATACCTCGGCCTGCGCGGCAGTGCTGTTACAGACGACGGACTGGCGCATCTCGCCGGATTGACCAATCTCACTGGGCTCCACTTGGGCGAGACAAAAATCAGCGATGCCGGATTGCGGCATGTGATGTCGATGACCCGATTGCAGAAACTCTGGTTGCACAACACGGCGGTCACCGATAACGGCATCCTGCAGCTTCGCAAGTTGAAGCAGCTTCGCCAATTGATCGTTTATGAAACCAAGGTGACCGCGCAAGGCTACGCCCGACTGCATCGGGAGTTGCCGGACTGCCTGATTCTTTACCGAATTGAATGAGGCCAGCCATCAGCATTAAGCACAGTCGGTCCGGCTGTTCATTTCGGCAATCCGCCAGGAAGAGATTTCGGCGCGCGGCCACGAAGAATTTTATTCGATGAGACGAGGTTTTCATCCACCCGCGTCGAGTAGCATCGTGATTTTTCTTCCCCTCGAGGACAGACGAGCGTATGCATTCCACCGAATCTTTAGTTTGGACTGCTGGCAATTGAATAGGGTGAATGGATAGGAATAAAACCCTTGCTCAGAAGTGAAAGGAAGCGGCTAAAATTGCGTTGTCATATCGTCTTTCGATTTCGGATACTGCTCAGTGAATGCGAAGTTTCAAATAAGGTGGCGAGGCAAAGAGTCCGGTCCGTTCACGCGGGACGAAATCGAGCAAGATTTGAAGGACAACCGGATAGGATTATTCCACGAGATTAAGATCAACGGAAATTGGATGGCTGTGAGAGATTACCTCGAACGCCGTTCGCCGATTGCAGAGGAGGCAGGAGCCAGTTCAAAGGAACAAGACACGTCTACTGGCCCGAAGCAACTTACCGGCAATCCTCTGAGTCATGGTACGGGGGCATCACTAAACTTGCGGTGGCGTGGGGCCGTTACTGGACCGTATTCCCTGCAAGAAGTGGAACGCATGCTTGATGGTCAGGAGATAGGTCAATTGCATGAAGTCAAGTACCGCGACAAATGGATGAGCTTGGCAGAGCTTTTCGTTCAAAAGGGCTTGGAAGCAAAGGGTCGTCATCGGGAGATTACGAAAGGAATTCAATCAGTTGAGTCTAGTGGTACGGCGACCGGTCTCAAGAGAGGTGCGAGAATTCAAGTCGAGCATGTAACAAAAGAAATCAAGGTAAACAAAAGACAAAAGAAGCTGTTGGATGATGTCACCTTTACCATTGAACCCGGATCGTTTGTCGCACTGATCGGGCCTTCAGGTTCGGGTAAGAGCACGCTGATGGATGCCATCAATGGGCGACGACCATCAACAAAGGGAACCGTCCTGATTAATGGGGTGAATCTTTACGAGAATTTCTCTGAATTCAGGCGAACAATCGGATACGTACCTCAAAAAGACATCGTTCATTTGCCATTGTCGGTCGAACAGGAGTTTTCGTTTGCAGCTGGACTTCGACTGTCATCTGAATTCGCGGATTACGAAATCGAGGCGCGAATTCTGGAAGTGCTCGACCGTCTCGGGCTTACTGAATCCCAAGAGATCCGGAATGAAAATCTTTCTGGTGGCCAGCTCAAACGTGTGAGTTTAGGGATTGAAATCGTAGCCGATCCGAATCTTCTTTTCCTCGACGAGGCAACAACTGGCCTCGATTCCTGCACGGAAGCCCGGATGATGCGGCTCTTCCGGGAACTTGCTTCTGACGGTAGAACGGTAGTCTGTGTCACACATAATCTCGATAACGTGCAACTGTGCGATTCAGTCGTCATACTTTTCGATGGCCGTCTCGTGTATTTTGACTCGCCAGATCTCGTTCCAAACTATTTTGGAATTGAAGACATCGGCGCTGTTTACGAGAAACTAGAGTCGAAACTGAGCAGTGAATGGTCCACACAGTTTGAAACGTTCGGGCGCGAAAACGAATTGCTCTGTTCGCGACAGAGTGAACCAGTAATTGTACCCGATGCTTCGCCATCATTTCGATACGAAGACGGATTTATTGAGAGCTTGCGCCAGTTTACCATCCTATTTCGCCGTTACGCTACCATCACAATTCAGGATCACAAGAATCTGGGACTACTGCTTATCCAAGCCCCTATTGTTGCCTGCCTGCTTGGATTGGTCTTTGGCGAAGAGGATACGGATCCGGTAGCGGCGATGCAGACTCAAAGGATTCTCGTTTTTCTGATGGCGGTCTCTGCGATTTGGTTTGGCTGCATCAATGCGGCAAGGGAAATTGCCAAAGAACTTCCGATATATAATCGGGAGAGAATGATAGGCGTCCGTATTGGCGCTTACTTTGGATCAAAAATTTGTGTATTGCTTTTGCTCTGCGCGATTCAATGCGCCGCACTAGTCGGAATCATCCACCTTTTCGTAAAATACGAGTTTGACTGGCTGCGGCAATTCGCTTCTCTGTTCTTGACAGCGGGATCTGGCGTAATGATTGGACTGTTTGTATCTGCCCTTGTCAGCAGCACAGATAAAGCCATAGCGCTGGTGCCAATAATTTTGATCCCGCAAGTGATTTTTGCAGGAGCCATAAAGCAACTTAATGGCTTTTCAGAACAATTGGCTCAATGGACCATGATTTCGTTTTGGTCATATGACGCAATGTTGCATACAATCGAACCCAGTTCTCTAGCACGCTTTTCTTACTTCGAGAGCATGTGCAATATTGCGTTGCTTTTGACTCTTTTCGCATTTGCTACTTGCTACGTGCTACGAACGAAAGACACGGTTTAATGAAAGGAAATCCAAAATGAAAAATGGGCTCAAATTATGGCAGATCGCCTTGGTGGCTGTGGTGGCCGGATTTATCGGAATCAAGCTCGGATTGCGTCAGAATCAGAACAAGGAAACGAATAACAAAGAGGATAGCGCAGAGATAATTACGGTAACGCCATCTCCACCTGACAAAGGTGTTTCCTCCCAGCCAAGCTCGCAAAAATCATCTCCCCCGCCTTCGGCGCCGAAAGGACCGCTAGAAGCACTTGCGACCGCCGCTTCGTCTATTCTCAAACAGGCCGATGCGAGCACCTTGCAAGTAACCAGGATTTCTGCCGAAGAAGAAGCGGAAATCGGTGCAAAACTCCATCGCATGAGAATGAAGGAGTGGAAAATGGCTACATCAGATTCTCGACGAGGAATTGTTCAAAAAACCATTCAGCGCCTGGACGAAAAGCGGACGAATCCAACTACCACCTTGAAGGCTGCGATCGTCGAAAGTAGAGATATCAACGCTTCCGCAGGTCCGGGCGGATACATCTACATTACGACTGGTTTTCTTGATCGATTTCCCAAGGAATCTCACATAGCGATGGTATTGGCCCATGAAATTGGCCACATCGATTTGCTGCATCTGCGACGAAAGGTTCAGATTGGCTACCGTGGTCAGAAAGTGTTTGGTGACCTAACCGGAAATATGATGCAGGCAGTTTACACTCAAATTTCAACGCCTTATCAACGCGACGAGGAATTTCAAGCGGACGATTTCGGTTTCGATTTGGCCCAGCGAGCTGGCTGGGCGAAGGCTGACCTTCTTGGAGTACTGATTGAAATGGAGAAGGATCAGGCAAGAATGCAACCGAATGCTGGAAAGTCCCAATCGCCGTTGACAGTCGGCATTGAATCGATGTTAGCCACTCATCCGGGAATATCAGAACGCCGTAAACGCTTGGAAGCCCGTTAGTCGAAGTCAAGAAGGGATGGAAGGTGGACAGAAAATTCGGGTTGTCGCAAGTCGATCCCGGTGGATTTGATGATGCTACTGCGTTTTCCCCTGAATCGGAATAGTGGCGATAATCTCAGAATCGGACTTGCGACACGTTCTCGACTTTCCATTCCGCTGTAGAACGCTACCGCCGGAGTTGTTGTCGCATTTAATCCCCAAATTGGTTCGCCTTTTGGAATCGAAGTATCGCCATTAATCACGGGTTGCCTCTCTTCAGAAAGAAATCCGATGTACTCAAAACCATCGCGGACGCAATGTGAATACACATTGAGCAAACCCGTCGCTTGTTTCTCGTACGAAACTTCCCGCATCCCAGTGAAAACGGCCTCGATTTCAAAAGAAGCTGAATCTCGATTTCGAGCCAAATACCATTCGCCCGATTGGATTTGCTTTCCGACAGCTTGCTTGAGGAGTTTGATATCGTTGAAAACAGACGGGGCAAACGCCAGTCCCCATTCGGCTGGACGCTCTTTCATCATGTCCGTCAACTTCAGATACACGAAGGCTCGAAACAACGGATGCCCGACATTCGTATTCTTCAATCGATCAAGAATCCGAATCAAGGGTTGATTAAATTGATTGCCAGCCGGCGCGAATAACTGATGCAAACCAAGTTCAAAAAAAGCGGCCGTCTCATTTGCCTTGCCAACATGCTCAACCGAGTAGACGAGTTGTTTCCGATCGGAGTTCATGTAATAATATCCCCCTAAAACTCCGTACTGAGTTTCATCGAAAGCAAAGCGGCTTGCGTTCGTGTCAGTAAGGGTAAAGACTTTGACCTTCCACCAACCTCTGGCGTTTCGGTTGATATCCAACGTCCCGTTCGAGAGCCAATCAATGAAGGATGTTTTCGCGGCATTGAGAAAAAGCCTATACTTGTCGTGTGTTGCTCCGATTGCCTCACTATTTCGCAGCAACGAATACGCCTCCGCTTCGTTATCGGTCAAATCCATCGGCAAAAAACCACTTCCAGCATTTGTTCTGGCGAACTCAAACATCTCCTTTGAATTATTGAACAGGGTGACGATCAGAAGTGAACCCATCGAAACAGGGTTTTCACTAACTGCTCTAGCCGATATGACCTCTGGAACACCAATCATCGGAGAGAGCCCAAGCTGCTTAATGGTTGAATAAAAACCGGTGAGGTCTGCCGCGGTACGTAGGTTCTGTAACTCTCGCGTAACGGAATCAAACTCTGTTCTTCGCAATCGAGCGCCCGTCGTGATGGTGGCGAGTTGTTCATCAACTGAAGACGGAATCGAAATACTTTCGGGCAACAACTTACGGAGGCGATCAGTTTCACGAAGCTTGACTTCCAATTTACCCAAACACCGCTCAAAGTCAGGAACGGGCATTGAATACATGACAACGTCGATAAGTTTCCTTAGTTCTTGGACCGACGCCTCCAATTCGGTGACAGCCGAGCCAGCAAGTCTTTCATGCGCTCTTAAAACCTGCCGTTCGAGGTTCTCGTACTCAATCTGCTTCTGTCTTTGAATCTCCGGGACGAGAGCCGCGAATCGGTTGCTCAAGGCAACGCATTGATCGAGCGCGCCTGAAAGCTTGGCCACATCAATCTCATCCTTCATCAAGGCATCAAGAGCTTGAAAAGAAGTGGCGTAATTCCGGTTATTCGCTTCATCCAAGGAAACCAGTTTTTGCCATTCGGCCAATTCGTCTTTTAGCAGAAAACCGAACAGTCGATGGGCGGCCTTTGATTCAGTCTGATCGATCAATTTCCTTCCGGACGTCAGGTTCAGATCACGCCTCAGTTTGAGCAGGGTTTCCCGCGAACCAGATATCTGGAGATACCCGGTAATCGCAAAAACACCGATAATGGCCATAACTACGATCGAACTGACTTTCATTATTCGTTTACGCCTTTCTCTTTTCTGAAAGGTTCGCCGCTGCTTTTCGAGCGCATCTCGCCAATTCACGACGGCCCTACTAATCTCGTTTGGCGGCTTATATCCGGTTCCTAGCAACCCATTTACTTTTTCTTCAAGGGAAGTCTTAAGATCATAGATCTCTAGTTCAGTCAGTTCGGTTAATTCTGACTCCTTCGAGTCCAGACTCCGAATCTCACGCCGAAGTGCTACCAATCGTTCACGATGTGTGGCTTCTTGCCGTTCTGCCGACTCCTTATTATTCAGCCACGCTCGAACCCTTGCGATCCGACCATCGCAAATGGAAACGGGATCAAGCCCGTTATCCTCGCAAATGGTTTCAATTTCTGAACATGCGGAATTTGCGCCAATCCAGTCCCCCTGAGTCTTCAACGCATTTAGATTTTCCGAAAGCACTGAACATCTGATCGTTTGCGCTTTGGTCCAGATTTCCGGTGGCGGCTTGGATTGAAACCCCATGGATTCAATCTCCTCTACCGAGGCCGTGACGGCAGTTGGTTCACCCGCCGAAATAGCATCGGAAATTCTGTCCATGTACTGCCTGAATATTTTCCCGTCCAAACGCTTTAATTCTTCGGCCGCAGATAAATCGCTGGGGTTGACCCTTACTATACTCCTGAGAACACCAAAGGCTCGCTGTTCATTTTTCCTGAGAATCGCGGACCGATAGCGACCATACAACGGACTGTCAGGCTGAAGGCCCTTCCCATAGCATTCATTCAGTCGCCGCACGCACCGTTCGTCGAATTCATCAGCGATTTCAAGATCGTTGTTTTTGCAGAAGCCGCGCCACTTTGTCGCGTCACCAAAGGCCAATACCGTAATTACATCGAGCAAGCTTGGCGAAACCTCCGCCAATTGAATCGCCTGTCCAATATCACCGTTTCGAATGATGGTCTCACATTGCAGCAACCGATGAGATGCCTCGCGGCACGCTTCCGCATACTGTTGCGCCAATGGCGAAAGGCCCGCAGGCATTTCACCGTTTCGCAGAGCATTTGCGATTCGCCTGACCAATCGTTCAAGTTGGACTAAATTTGCCGGCATACTAGGGATTGCGTATCATGACGTTGAAGGTTCCCAAACTGGGCACCGACAATTCGAAAGACTTTGCCTCGACAATCGTCAGACGACTGTCTTTTTCAATCTCCTCCATCTCCTTACGAAATCGGCCAATCCTCTTGTGAGCTTCCGTCAATCTGCCCGATGAAACGGCGGGCCACTCTTTGATGTAGTCCATTATTTTTGGCCGAGACGCGAACTCGCTTTCATATTCAATCTGTCGCCATTTTGCGAGAAATCTGCCGGCATTGCTGTCCGATTGCCAAAGTTTAGCCCTGCCATTCAACCATTGGGAGATTTCCGTGTCCGAATGTTTTTGTAACGAATCGATCTCCGGTCTTCCCTGCCTCGGTTTTTCAAGGTATCGGATCATCAAGTACAAATCTTGCGCAATCTTCCGTCTGTCTTGTGGCAATCCCATATTGGAAGAACTGTGTTTTGCCCAGAATGTCTGAGCACCCAGGGCCTTGAGAATCAATTGATCGTTTGAATTTTTATCATGCAATTCGGACCAAATCTGATTCGCCTGCTCAAACAGCAGAAGTTTATCTCGATGAAACTTTAGGGTTTTATTGGCCGAATCGGCCTCATTCCGCATTAACTCCCCCAACTTTGCTTCCAAATCCGACAAGCGCGATAGTTCCGCAGCTCCTTTTAAGCGTCTTGAGTCCTCGCGTAATCGGCCGGAATATTTGTTCTGCGGCAACGATCTCAACAGGTTCATCCAGATCCGAGTATTCTCATCATGAGGAACAGAATCGGGCCGTTTATAATCAAACGAAAGGTCCACATTTGCAGCTTTTCGAAATGCAAAATAATGCGCGATCCCATTCTCGTTAAAGATAAGGACCTCGGGTACGTTTCGATTCTGATTGGTGTGAGACATTTTCAACGTTTGGTTGGTCAGAGTAATCTGCCAACCGTATGCCTTGGGCTCCGATGTCAGCGAGATATCACGCATGGAGGCCATTAAGGGATTTGCATTTGTGATTTGGCCCAATTCCGCGACGTTGATCTCGTGTCCACTTGGGGATTTCGAACTGGGGTCTAACCGAAGCCACAAATGCCATTCCTTCACAGCAGATATAAGGGGCGGGCGTAAATCATTATCAATACCAGGTTGACCATTACGTTTTGTAAATACCATCAATCCGTCGCTCTCCGGGTCTCTGTCAATTCCGGAAGATTTCGACACCCTGCTCGGTGACTCTTTACTCTCGTCTGCCCTCGATTTGCCATCTTGGGTCGAACTGAAAGGACAAAAAATCAAGTAACATTGTAAACCGATGACCGCTAAGATTTCTAAAAAGCAAATGAACGCAAGTTTCCATACTCTTCTTCTACGAATACGGTTCAAAATAAATAGTACCTTAGCTATTTGTGAGGGCTCGTATTTCGAAAATTCATCTCGGACATTCTTCACGAGTGCCAGTTTTTCCGTGTCTTTGGCAAAACTAAGAACCTTGAAAAGACAGTCAAGATGCTCGGGTTTGAGGCGGCATGTTCGTATCCGCTCTACTAACATTCTTTTGGAAAGCGGTTCCCTGATGTCTATACCGGCATCAATTATAACGCCGGTCCCGTATTGTCGCCATAGTTCAGAATTTTTATTACCAAGTTCAAAGAGCTTCTCGACAAACCTAGACGTTTCGTTTTCAGTCCAAGCTATCTCTTCGTTTAAAGGAATCTTCTCGGATGAGATTTTTTCCGATTTTGAACTCTTTCCATGAAGGCGCACCGCTTTTACAGGTTCAGCATCGATCCAGTGTTCAATCTTTTGTGTTTCCCGAAAATTGCTTATCTTGCACGACAATCTGTTCCGCCCAATTTTCAACGTCCAATTCAGAGTAAATCCACTGCCAATACGCTCTACTCCATTCAAAAACCAATTAACTGTTTTAGCAGACGGCAAACCATCTGCGCCAACGGTGAGCGAGATAGTTTCACCGGGTTTTCCTTTCTGCTCGTTTGAATCGAAATACGGATTCAGCGTGGTAATCCCGACTCGGGCAAATTCCAGCTCGTATTGAGATAAGCCACTTAATCCGGAATCGCTTTCTGATGACAGTTCTTGCAGAGTGCGCCCTGTCAAAGCTGCGAATGCCGGAGTGCCTGGAAAAACAAATTGCCAATCAAAATCGGATAAATTGTCCTCCCCCTGAGCATGCGTCGTAAAGGTGTGGTTCCACGAAGAAGCGTTCCACCATTTGGCAGGCTCGCGCTCTTCAAGTAGCTGCAAGCCCTCGGCGATTAACAAGAGAAGGCTTTCCTCATTCAGGTCTCTTGCATTGATCGGGGTCTTTTTCTGAATCCTATCATGGAGGCTCCAGCCCGTTGCGGGGTCACCTCCAATTTCTGCCCATGTTTTGGCTGGAAGTAGTGGCCGACTACAGTTCAAGAACGACTCCAAATCCAATTGCGGAAGAGATTCCGGCGCGTCTGCCCATCGGGACTTCCAGCCGGGCCAAAACAGGAAAACCTCAGAAGGTGATGGAATTGAAATCCCACTGCGTCGAGCCAGTTTTGCAAGCTCCCCGATTTCTTCGACGCGAAACACCAAATGATGCGCGATGAAATTGGTTCGCCCGGAAAAGTCTGCACCAGTATTTGCCAGTTTTGAGAGAATCCGGTATCGCTCGCCGCGAATCTCAATCAGCCGATGACACGAAATGGTACGATCTATTCCTCCAGATACTCCCAAATGCTTGTAATAACTCAATTGCTCAAGTCGAGTCAGGAGTGCGTCTCGTATCCCCTCCGTAGCTGCAACAGTACAAAACCCAGACGAGCCGGATTTAAGTCCGCGTTGAGCGCTGGTATATATCAGTTCTTGCGGCATATGCTTGGTGTCAAGAGCTCGGCACCAACTCCGGTTCGATTCGCGACAGCAGCCATAGCAGGGGATGGTCAGTATAGCAGGGTGAAATCTTTCGCGGATCGGGCACTATGAACACTTCATTTCCTTTTTTCACCTCGACTGGCGTGTGCCCAAAGGAGCTCACGGCGAAATACTTGAGGTCATTCGAGAACCCTTCGGTATTGGCCAGAATATGGGGGCACAATTCTCCAATGAGGTTTCGGATCGCGTTCGAGTTACGATCAACTGCCGCTAAATCGAGCACCCCGCCGATTACGGGAGATTCAATATTCTCATCTATCAAGGCATGCCAGGCATCCATCTTGGGCACCACAATCGCCACCGGAATGTCGCAGCGTTGATTCACGGATATTCCGTTTACCTCGAAAACACGGCGCTTCAATTC
>CALBIE010000521.1 GCA_937893495.1 uncultured Verrucomicrobiales bacterium
CAAACCGCCGCTGGCATATCCGCCATACGTCCGACTACCGAGATACGCGATTCGCAGATTCGGAAACGCGGCCC
The DNA here is from genome assembly GCA_937893495.1 of uncultured Verrucomicrobiales bacterium. Lineage (GTDB taxonomy): Bacteria > Verrucomicrobiota > Verrucomicrobiia > Limisphaerales > JAYPXF01 > CALBIE01. The sequence goes on from CALBIE010000521.1 coordinate 75, forward strand.
GGGCATTGCGCAACACCTTGATTGTGTCCTGTTCCAACTTGCGACAATGCTCTTCGAGTGAACCGGTAGGGCGCACGTTCGCCAGTTTGACCCAGGCCACCTGCACCTGCTTCGGAGAGACGCCTGCCTTCGCCAATCGTTCGTGGGCCGTCTTCCACGGACGACCATCCACTGGTACCCACTGCGCCATCGCCTGTCCACCTTGCGCGCAATCCACAATCACGACCTTGCTGGATTTCAACGCAGAACGATCCGCAATTTGTTTGAATCTCGAAAACTCCTGCGTCGCATTTGACATGCTGATGGAAACGAATCCGATAACGCCATTGGCATCGGCTTCGCCTTTCGCATTGAGCGGCCGGATTCGACCAAGTTGTGCCTCCGCAGCCTTTCGGTGTGCATCGTTCGGCGTGTTCCGTCCTGCACCGTAGAGGCCACCGTTCTGATTTTCATATTCTTCATCGGCACCCATATCTGACAGCGGTATAAGTCGATCCGGGGCCCTACGTTGAGTCCCCCCCGTTCCCGAGCGACTGCCGCCTCCTCCGGATCGCAGTGCCATTGCGCGTTTTAGATACTCTTCATCTTCCCGGGTCAACGCTTCACCCTTCTGCTTACGTTGATAAATCCCTTTCGCCTTCTCCATGTCGATTTCACCCGCCTTTGTCGGCGCGGGAGCACTACCACGCTGCTGACGTTGACGTTCGGCAAAGGCGCGTTGGACGTAAGTAATCTCCTCGGTTGAAAGCTTGTCACCTCGATTTCGGCGTTCGATCAGTTGCTTCGCTTTTTCAAAATCGACGGCACCGTCGGCCGCTGGTAGATTTGGCGTAATCATTAGCGCAACCAGCAGCGCTAGAACGGATAAGGAGCTCGTTTTCATGCTGGATTGTTCACCGAGAAATCCGCAGACGGCGAGCGAAATCCGAAATGGATTGGGGCGCATTCGGCCTGCACGCGGTCGCGAGAACGCGGGCTTCAGTCCGCAGAGGCGTTGCAGTGCGGAAATCTTCCGTATATTGGTGATGATGGCTGCGAGTGGACGATTCTACGGCGTAAACGCCGCGCTCCGGGGCGCTCCGCCCAGATGCACCTGTCTTCTCTACTCCAACCCGTATTTCTCAATCCAGGATTGCGGAATGGTACCGAAGCTGAGGAGCCAGTCGTTGAATTGCTGCAGGCTCCATCCCCTGCCCTTCACCAGACGCTGAAAGAGTCTTTCATTCTCCAAACGACCCAGCCAGTAACTCATCGGAACCCCGGGTGACATGGAGTACCAGTTTATCTCCGCCTCGGATCTCGCTTTCGTGAATCCAAGATGCTTCTGCAAGTGTTTCGCGGCCTGCACGTAACTGTAGCGCCCCGTCTGCAAACGCAAGTCCACCAGGATACGGTGCACCCGCCACAATGCGTCATGCAACTGCTGCACCTTGAGCAACGGCGAAGAATCGATTTTCAAATCAACCATCATCTGCTCGCACCATAAGGTCCAACCCTCGTAGAATACCGCGTGGGCGAACAGGCGGCGCCATTTGCGAGGATGGCGATTAGCCGTAACGAATTGAAGATGGTGCCCCGGATAGGCCTCATGCGCGGCAGTCAAACTGATGCCGAAGTGCTGTTGACGCTCGGCCAATTTCCCCTTCTCGGTAGAGCGGGTTGTGCTCAGATCGTTTACCCAGAAAACACCGCGTTGTCGCCTTTCAAACGCGCCGGGAGAGGAATACGCAGCCGTGGGAAACAGGTGTTGCATAAACTCTGGAACGAGTCGAATTTGCAACTCATCGCCCTTCGGAAAAGTCACGGCTTTGGCAGCCTTGAAACGGGCGGTAACATTCATGGTCACATCTCGATAGTGCCCGACCAAATTCTCGCCCGGATTCCAGGCAGCTCGCGCTTCGCGGACTATTTCATCGGGGGAATTGCCAGTTCCGAATCGACGGCAGGCTTTCGCCAACAGCCCCCCGATACGTTCGATCTCACTTTTTGCCAGCGACTCAATTTCGCCCAGAGTGTAGTCGAGACCAAGCTCATCGCGCACGCGTCGTTGCAAAGTTTCAGCTCCGATTGCGTACGAACCGGCCACCGCCAACGGCTTCGCCTTGATGGTTTCACCATAGCTACCAACAGCCACCCGAGCCGCAGCTAAAAGTCGAGTGGCCTTTGGCGAAGTTTCGCATTGAGTAAAAAACTGTTCGACGGCATCGAAGAGCGAAGCTGCTCCTCCCACCGTTTCATTCATCACTCGAAGCCATACGGTCTCGGGCATTTCGACTACCGTGGCAGCGTCTCGAAGATAACGAGGCACTTGTAGAAGAATGCTCTCAATGTTTCTTGCCGCTCGTTTGGGTTCGTCCTCGCCACGTTGCAATTCGTGCAAAACCACATTTAGCACGGTGTCCACCGCGTCTGGATTTAACCGGTGCACGCCGCGCGCGAAGTCCTCGACGTCGCGTAACAGAAACGAGCGGAATGCCAACCTGTCGAGATGTTGTTCCGGCGTAAGCTCTCGTGGATTGATTTCGTCAAGCCGCTCAAGCGCCTTGATTGTTACGCGTTGCCGGCGGAGGATCGATCGAGCATCGGCTCCCCCAAGTTTTCCCTCAGCGGAGCGAATCCCCGCAACGGCGGCGGCCACCGGATGTTCCGCCAGCCAAAACCCGAAATATTCATCGAGCAATACCTCAAAGTGTCGGCAATTCTTCATAACTTCTTCTTGCCGGGCATCAAAAAGGTAGTTTCGGAGGATTCGAAATTCGCGACGTTTTCCGGTCCGAGGTTAAAGAAAAAAATCGCACCCTTATTAACCTCGGCTTCGGCCCAGATGTTGCCACCGTGGCGTTGAATAATCTTGTGAACATTGGCGAGCCCAATTCCGGTGCCCTCGAACTCGCGTTCGGAATGCAGTCGCTGGAAGACGCCAAACAAACGGCTCGCCTGCTTCATGTCGAAACCCGCGCCATTATCTCTAACGTAATAGGCCACTTCGTTTTCAATATTCTTCGAGCCGATCTCAATCAGGGATGCGTCTTCGTGGCTTGAATACTTGAGGGCATTGGACATGAGGTTTTGCCAGACCTGACGAATGAGAGTGGGATCGGCGAAGGCATTGGGCAATCGGCCCCAGATGACTTCGACGCGTTTCTGCGGCATGGTCGATTGCAGTTCCGTCATTATGCCACGCGCCATTTCGCTGATGTCGCAATTGCGTTTTTTCAATTCCTGTCGTTGCACCCGACTGAATTGCAGTAATCCTTCGATGAGACGATTCATCCGTTCGCCACCGGCCTTGACCTGCTCAAGTTGCTCGCGTGCATCAGAGGGAAGTTTGTCGCCATGATTCTTAAGCACAAATCCGGTAAACCCGTTGATGGCGCGGAGCGGCGCACGCAGGTCATGCGATACGGAATAGGAAAACGATTCCAATTCTTTGTTCATCTCCTGTAGCTCGGCGCTCCGTTCTTTGAGCTTTCTCTCAGCCCGACGACGTTCGTGGTTTTCCTTTTTGAGTGCGGCATTGGCAATCACAAGTTCCGACGTCCGGTTGGATACCAGTTTCTGCACGCGCGTCTGACGGCTGGCGAGAGAATAGACCCAGGCAACGAGCACCGTCGCGAAGGCCAGGCACAGGGCCAGCGCGATCCATGGACGTCCCTTATGGCTCTCGTTGAAAAACGCTGGCGTGGGAGTAAAAACCAATTTCCATGGCCGCCCTGCCACCTCAATCGCTTTCTCCACCCGATAACGCTCCATTGATTTGGTGAGTTCCCCCTCGCCGCCATCGGCAACCGCATCCGCGCCCGGATAGATTTCCTCGGATTTTCCATTGGCGGCGCTAAAGATTCTTAATCGCACACCGGGCAGCCCTTGACTGTCGATGGTCGCGTCCACGAGCGAATCAACTGCAAAAACGGCACTGGCAAATCCGTGAATATTAGCGCGTCGCTCTTCCACGGTGGCGTGTGGAAAGCCGTTACTGTAGATAGGCATGTAAACGATAACTGCATTCCCACGACCCTGATTGTGAATGAGTCGAACCGGGGGAGTAGCGATGGGACGATTCAAATCCCTTGCTGTTTCCAGAGCCTGTCGCCTAGGCAAGTCCGTCAGTAGATCGAAACCGAGCACGCCGCGATTGGTCATAGCCGGCTCAGCGAAGAAGACCGGAATGTATTCGTCCCTTTCAGCGGCAACCACAGGCTCATTTGCAGAGTTCCACTGGTAAATTCGGAAGTCGGTAACGCCACTGGCCGCTGCCCTGGCCTCATAATCAGCTCGATCGTTTCTTCGAATGACTGGTGCCCATCCAAGACCCTGAAGAATCGCGGTACGTTCGAAGGTGCGCGAGACGAAAACACCGAATTCGCGGCGGTCCACCGCGCGCGAACCCTCGTAAAAACCGGCAATCGATTGAAGTGTTTCAAGATTGACGGTGTAGATTTCTCGAAACTTGCCCGTGAAAGCTTGTGCCAGTTGCTCGACTTCAAGCGAACGGGTCTCCCTTTCCTGCACCCAGACCAGGCCGCAAACACCAACGGAAACGATAATTCCGGCCATGGCAGCCAGGATTACCGGCACATGCCACGTCCCGCCCGAGGCGCCATCTGGCGTGAACTCGTTGTCTGCTACGTCAAATTTTTCCGCATTTCCAGCCATTTGGTATTCCCGCGCGCGCAACCGTTTGGCTGAGTCCGCCACTCCCGGCCGCCTTGCAGGGGTAAATTATCTGTGACCTGTTGGCAATTTGCAATCCTCACCCGCGCCCCTTGTGTTCAAATATCCGAGGATCGAACTGACCGGCGAATTCTGACATATTTCCGATCAACGCACAGAATAGACAAGGCGTCCGAATGCATTAGTGGTCGTCCATTTCTTCCTTCCAGCTTGTAAAGACCTTTTATTTACAGAGAATTCTAAAAACAAGCACGAACAGGCTTCGCGTAGTTTCAGACTGTCTGTTCAACCTCAGGACCTGTTATTGATGGGTGCGTCCTTCGAGTCTTTCTGCCAGTCACAATTCCCTGAAATTATGGCCTTGTATTCCAAGGAAAAGAACAGGATCCGCAGAAGGCAGGTCACCGTGTCAGGAAAATATTCGAACGCCTCATTTCTGGTTGATTTGGCCAGAAAAATGCTGCCTTGACTCAGCTTAACCATTACACCAACTAATCAATAATATCGTTGTCTGGTCCATTTCGATTCGGCATTCAAACGCGCAAGCGACCGAATGCGTTCACCCTCATCGAGCTTCTGGTTGTTATCGCGATCATTGGAATCCTCGCAGGGATGCTCCTGCCCGTTCTGGCCAAGGCCAAGCAAAAAGGCTCCCGGGCCACCTGCATGAGCGACTTGAAACAATTGACCACCGGTTTCGCCATGTATACGTCCGATGCCGACGATGCCTACCCGGCCGGGGCTTCACAGAATGCACTTGGCAATCAATATGAAGACTGGATTGCATATCAGAACGGTGCGGTTCCAGGCGCGAACAACACGGCCGGAGCGACTCCCCGTCCCTTGAGTTCCGGCGCGCTCGCGCAGTACGTGCCACTCACCGATGATGAACGTCAAATCGAAAAATCTGTTTACAGATGCCCGTCGGACAATAACTGGCGCCAACGAACCGGTGCCGGAGGACGCCCCTCTTACACTTTTTCCTATTCATTCAACAGCCGTGGCAATAATCAGGGTTTTTCGACCTACATAAATAGCGGGAGAACCACTATCTCGAAGTTTCGAACCGTTCAGGTTCAACGCCCGACGGACAAATTCATGGTCGTCGAAGAGCGCCAGGGCGCTTGGGACGGATCTACACTTTCATGGCCCAATACCACCGGCGGGTTGATTGCCGGTGATCCGTTCTGGATCGACGACGGTCGCTGGGCAGGGCCAGGCAACGTCTTTACGTCGATTCATAATGGAAAGGCTGTCATTGGATTTGCTGACTCCCACGTATCAATTCTGCCCTACCACGGCTACACGAACGTGAACGCGTACGATGCCCGCCAGCAATGATGCCTTTACGACCTCAGTCATCGCCATCAATGATCGACAGAACTGTTTTAATAATCTGAGACATGCAGACTAAAATTCTTTCTTTACTCATCACTTCTTCGGTTTTTGTCGTTGGTTGCGGCAAGAGCGATTCCACCAACCCAAAATCAGCGCGAGAAATTATTGCCAGTGCGGAAGCGGGCATCGTTGACGGAGTTCCAACCATCAACATTGCCACCCCTGACAAACCGTTTCCGCCCCCTCCACCGATGCCGGTTAATGAACAATTTGCCACCCCCGAAAACTTGAAAATCGCCACGTGGCATCTACGCGCCTGGGTGGCTGCAGGCAATAAATTGCCAGAACAACTTGCAAACATCCTGACAACACCCAACTGCCCAAAGCCCCTTCCGGCACCGAAGGGAATGCGGCTCTACTACGATCCCGAGAGAATCACGATTTCGCTTGAAATTGGTGCCGATTACGACGCAAACACCGAGCAATAGCGGCGACGTCGCGGGACTTTTGTTGTCGCCAATAATTGCGTTGACCGTCCATCAGGTGG
>CALBIE010000522.1 GCA_937893495.1 uncultured Verrucomicrobiales bacterium
GCAACAATCGTCCGGCAGCACCATATAGCGGAGCCAAGGGCGTATTCACCGAGATGCAGGGAGAACATTCCGTGGCGCCATAACCTTCGAGGATTCGAACTCCAAATTTCCTCGCCCAAGTCAGTGCCGTCACTTCCTGCAGCTTCTCCGCCCCGGCGAAGAGGTAGCGCAGACTGCGGAAATCATAAGGATGCGCCTTGCGCGCATAGCCGTTGAGAAAGGTGTTGGTGCCGAAGAATATCGTGCAATCGGTGTTGTAAACCGCCGTGGGCACCACCCGATAGTGGAGCGGTGACGGATAGGTAAACGAATAGAGCCCACGCACCAGCGGCAGAATCGTGGCCGCCGTCAGGCCAAAGCTGTGAAACATGGGCAGGCAATTGAAGATTCGATCATCGTCCTGGATGTCGCACACGGACAGCACCTGCCGGATATTCGCAAGGATGTTGCGATGCGTCAGTTCGACGCCCTTGGGAACACCTTCCGACCCGCTCGTAAACAGGACAACCGCCGTGCTCTCGTCAGCAATTCCCACGTACGGCAATGTCGGCGCAAAACGGGCACCGAACAGGGCTGCCAATCTGTCAAACAACCCAATACGTTTACGCAAGTCCTCGAGATACAAAAACTCAACGCCCGCATTCTCCAAGGGTTCAATGTCGAGTTTCGCTTTTTCCACAAACACGCGGGATGTCACGATTTGTTTCAGCGTAGCGACATTCGAGCAGGCCAGCATTGTAGCCGGCCCCGTGGAAAAATTGAGCACGGCGGGAGTCTTACCCAGACGCCAGAGCGCGAGCAGTGTGATCGGCATCCCATTGACGTTCGGAAGTAGAACGCCGATGCGGTCATTGGCACGCCCCAATGCCCCCTGCAAAACCGAAGCCATGGCACCCGCGGCCGTCAAGAGTCGCCGATACGTCAGCGGCTTGAGCGTCACATCTTCGAGAATCCTTTTCCGGGGTTCACGACACGCGGTCTGGGCGATCGCCAGCGGAACATTGCCCGGTCCAAATTTCATCTCGGTTTCAAACTGAAGATTCACCACCTCGTCGCGCAGCCAGCGGGTGTAAATCGCCCGCGCCTTCGATGCGCTCAAGTGCTCGCGTTGCGGAGCTGAAGCCAGATCGCTGAAATGTGTCGTCACCTCGGGGAACCAGAGTTTTTTGCCGGGATTGGGTGAAAATGGCAATCGTTGGGCGGAACGAATGTAGGCAGTAATTACTTTGGCGCCGGTCTTGTGAATCAGAAATCCAGTGCCATCGAACAGTTTCATCAAGGTTCCCGTTTTGGAGAGCCGACCCTCGGCAAACAAGACCAGTCGCCCGCCTTTCTGAAGATGTTCAGCCATGTGCCGCACCGCGTAAGGCGAATTCGTATCAATGGAAAACGTGCGACGGTTCACCATGATGAGTTTGTGCACCCACGATGTCTCCGCAGTGGTGGAAGAGGTGACAAATTTCCAATCGTCGTCCAGGCACACGCCAAGAAACAGCCAGTCAAACCACGAGACATGATTGGGAATCAGCAGGACCGGACCGGGAGCGGTCAGGGCACCGGTATTGTAGGCACGGAAATTCCACAGCAATCTGGCCAGCCATCGCAAACACCATTTCATTCAGCAACACCTTTCATCTCCGTTTCGGATTTCACCGGGATTCTCAGCAAGGCTACGACAATTACCACGAGTATCGCCAGGGCAAGGAATAACTGGGAGGGATCAAATCCAGCACTGACGTTTACCCACGCAAAGGAACTGCCCGCCAGCATGGCCAGGTTTTCCAGGCCGTTCTGGGTCGCGATCGTCTTGCCAAGTTTGTCCTGGTGCGATTCGGCCTGGAGTGCCGCGTTGAGTGGAATCAGAAACAGTCCGGCGAAAATTCCAGACACGATCAAGATGCCGATTACCAGTGGCGTGGGATTACTCAAACCGGACGACACAACCCACTTCACCAGGCCCAACAGCAGCACCGCGCCACCCAGCAGGAAGCCAAACCGCCGGGTCGCATGCAATTCGCCAGTCTTGTAAATTTGCCCTGCCAGCACGCTGCCAATCATCACTCCGATGCTCAACCAGAGTCCCAACAGGGCAATCTGAGTGTTTTTTGTGTAACCCAGCACCTGTTGTCCCCACGGCTGAAAGTTCATCTTCATCATTGCGCCACAAATCCAAAACAAGCTGGTGCCAATCAGGATTTTAATCAGCCGCGGATGCCGGACGATGTCCCGCAGATTGTCATTAAATTCCTTGATGCTGTGACGGAAGTGGACTTCATCGGGATAGGACGGCGTTTTCGACATGAACGCGTTTAGAATGAGCGAGGCGCCGTAAATCAACACAATTACCAAATAGGAATCCCGGTCCGTCAATCGGTCGGCCATCACGGCCCCGGCAATCGTGCCCATCAGGATCGCCACGAGCGTCAACATTTCGACGGTTCCATTGGCCTTAACCAAACGCTCACGTGGTAGAATCTCAGGCAGAATCCCGTACTTGGCCGGCGAATAAAGACAGGCCCCAATTCCCACGACGACGTATCCGACGCTTAACCACACCCCTCCCCACCAGACACTTGCCATGGTCATCAGACTGCCCACGACCTTGACCGCATTACCACCAAGCAACCACCGGGTTTTTGAAAATCGGTCGTTCAGATATCCCGCAAGCGGAGCCAGAAAAACATAGGGAAGAAAAAGCAGACTCGTGTAATAGATATTGTCCAGACTCTGCCGGGTTGCGTCGATGTCACCGGCCAAGAACCGACGCAGGATTTCACCCAGTATGATGGCCAGAATCGCATTGTCCCCGAACGCGCTCAGAAACTGACTACCGAGCAAAAGCGGATAATTGCGTTTTGAATTCATCGCTTCACCCTGCTCACATCAAACCATGCTCAACCGCCAAATGCCCCGGTTGATTACGAATAGTTTCCTCAATCGCCGCCCGGATTTTCGTTCAACTTCATGGTGATAATTTCGCATGGGCAGAGTATTAACATCGTTCCCCCAAAGCGCACCATTCATAAAGTGTGAACCAGCATTGATTACACCGATGAAACGATGCTGTAACAGCTCAAGCTCGACGGATGGACCTCCCAGCCTATAATTCATCCAATGGAAAACGCGGTCCCCTTCATTCCCTGGCTTGGCGGATTACTGGGATTTCTCTGCACGATTGCGGCGCTGAGAGCCAATCGAAAGAAGCGACTAATCGAGAACCTGCCGACTTCAAAAACGACCGGAGTTTTCATCGGCCTCGTCGAGTTGAAGGGCACGGCCGAATCGGAAGCACCGCTCGTTAGTTTTCTGGCCGTTCAGCCGACCGTAAACTATGCGTGGCGCGTCGAAGAGCACTGGCAGCGAACAGTCACTGAGACTTACACCGACAGTAAAGGCGACACCAAAACCCGGACGCGCACTGAGAGCGGCTGGACAACGGTGGCCAGTGGCGGCCAAGCGCAACCATTCTACGTGAAAGATGATGCCGGGGCCGTGTTGGTTCGTCCAGAGGGCGCGAAACTCGAACCCGCCAGAATTTTCAGCGAATACTGTGGCATGAGTGACCCGCTCTATTACGAAAAGGGTCCCGCAAATTCCGTTTCGAATTCCACCCATCGTCGGCATTTTATTGAGAACGCCATCCGACTCCACGAACCGATCTATGTCGTGGGCAAAGCCCGGGAACGGCAGGAAATTGTCGCGCCCGAAATCGCAAAGGATGAGACGGCGGCAATGTTTCTCATCTCCACAAAGTCCGAAGAACAGGTGACCAGCGGTTACCGCACAGCGACCTGGTTGTGGTCCATCGCCGCGCTCATCCTCAGCGTCGGATTTTTCGTCGGATGGGATGCCGCGAACCATCGCCCGCCGGAAAATCGAATCCCCATCTATTTCGCCGTGGCTGGAGTACTGGCGGCAATCTGGAGCATTGGCTGGGTATGGACAGTTTTCAATAGCCTGATCGACCTGCGCAATCGTGTTCGGCAAGGCTGGGCGCAGGTGGATATCCAGCTTAAACGTCGCCATGATTTGATTCCCACCCTGGTGAACATTGTCAAGGGTTTGAAGGATCATGAACGCACCGTGCAGACCGAAGTAACGCATATTCGATCACAACTCAACGCGACTGAACCGGGTAAACAAGGGGATGATTTTCATGGCGTCGCCCATTCGCTCATCGCTATTCAGGAGAACTATCCGGAACTCAAAACCAACGAACAGTTTCAGAGCCTGCAGAACAACCTCAGTGACACGGAAAACCGAATTGCTCTGGCGCGAGATTACTTCAACACCATCGCCACCCAGTACAATACACGGATCGAGCAAGTCCCGGATCGGTTCGTCGCGCAGTTGGGCGGACTGAAGCCGCGCGCACTACTGAACGCTGAAGATTTTGAACGCAAATCTGTTAAATTCAGTTTCGCGGAATAGTTGACTGTGCAAATCCTTTGGTCTTAATTGCCTGACGATAAAGCAGGTCGAACGCGGGCAGATACCGAAGCAATGGCACTCGCGTCCGATCTATCAATTCATCAGAGAAGAAGTTTGGAATCCATAGACAGACAAATTGATTTTCCTCAATTGTCGTTCACGAAGGGATTCCGCATTTTCAACCCGGCTACGTGTCTGAAATCGTCCACATTCCGCGTCAACAGCGCCAAGTCATGAACCAGGGCCGTGGCGGCGATGATGGAATCACCGAGGCTCATGCGCCGTTCCTGTCGCAGTGCAATGGCGCGTTCCACCACAGTTTCGTTGAGTGCCAGTTCCTGCCCTCCCGAGACGAATTCCATCAAGTCCACCTCGTCCTCCGGTGTGAGTCGTGGAAATCCAAGCACTTCGATCCGCGTCACCCCTGAAATCGAATACGGCATTTCCAACACGGCTCGGTCAATTTCCTCCTCGTTGCGTGACGCGGCAGCGATGACAATGTTGCTATCCAGGAGATTCATTCCGCACGGCCCGGCAATGGGCGATCTTGGCGAATCTCACGTTGCCAGGCCACGGGGTCGGTGACCGCGCGAAATGTGCCCCTTGCCCTCAGTCGCTTTAGCGCCGCGAGGGCGGTCTCCCGGGCTGGACGGTCGCATTTCTCAGTTGCGTCCTCGAGCGTGGCAGTCACTTTCACTCTGGATTAACGCAACCCCTCCGGCAACGGCAGATGCAACGTGCCGTCCGCATCCGCTTCCAGAATGGCCGTGATCGTACTCATGCCGGAAACCATACCGCCAAGCGGAGATTTCGTAAAGCTGCGGCTGACGGTGTCTGGGCTGTGACGCTCCTTGACGCGCCTGGCAAGTCTCATTTCCTTCGGACTCGGCGCACGGGCCGGTCGCCGACACAGGCCAGCGGCCCATGCTCCCCACTGAACCGGTTACCCGAACAACTGCGTCAGAGGTTTACCGCTCTCGATAATGGGAATCGGCCGGCCTTCGCGATCCGGAAGCACCAGCTCGGGATTGATTCCCAGTGACCAATAAATCGTCTTGGCGAGATCTTCCGGACTGACCGGGTGATCTTTCGGATACGCAGCCTGGGCGTCGGAAGTCCCGTATGCGACGCCACCACGAATTCCAGCGCCGGCCAGGACGCAGGGGAAGCAATGACTCCAATGTCCCCTGCCCCAGGCGCTGTTGCCTTTGGGTGTTCGGCCCATTTCGCCCACGGCAACCACCAGTGTTTCATCCAGTAACCCACGTTCTTCCAAGTCAGTAATCAACGCCGAGTAAGCCTGATCGAATCCCGGCAAGAGATGTCGTTCCAAATCGCGACTCGTCTGATGGGAATCCCAGCTATATCCGTCCGGTGCATCCCACAAAACGGTCACGAACCGCGCTCCAGCTTCCACCATGCGCCGTCCCATCAATGTGGATTGTCCGAACAGATGGCGACCATAGCGATCCCGCAAGGCGTCACTCTCCTGCCGTATGTCAAACGCCTTGCGCATTTTCTCGGAAGCGACCAGCGACAGTGCCCGTTGGTGGATGCGATCGTAATTGCTGTAAACATCCAATCCGTCAAATGCTCGTCGAGCGTCGTCAAACTGAGTTTGCAAATCGCGACGATCATTCAAACGATCCACGGAGATGGCATCGGCGGAGGCCAATCCCCTGAGCCGGAAATCCAACTCGGTATCGGAGCATTCGCGAAAATACGGATTATCCTTCGGCCCGAGTTTTTGAATATCGGTCGCCAACGCGTTGTAGGCGGTGCCCAACCAGCCGGCGTATTGTCCGGTCCGGTCATAGCCCTGTATCGCGCCCAATCGATTCGGTAGATAAACGTAGTCCGGCAATTCCCGTGTATGCGCATCCGACGAATGGCGAGACAGGTATTCGACCACACTACCCATCGAGGGCCAATCCGTCGGACGCGCATTGACGTCGCCACCGCTGGCCGCACTGCGTGTCCAGGCATGGCCGGTTTGAATGTAGTGACAGGCGTTATGATCATTATGCGGATGCGTCATCGTGCGAATGACGCTGATCTTGTCGGAAATCTTTGCCGTCCGCTCCAGGTGTTCACAAAGATGCAAGTCCGGCGTCCGGGAGCGAATGGAACGAAACGGACCGCGAATGCCGCTGGGCGCATCCGGTTTCATGTCGAACGAATCCAACTGACTGGGACCGCCAAACAGGTAGAGAAAAATCACCGACTTGGCGCGGGCATTCTGAAACGGAATCGCAGTCTCCTCGGCGGCGAGAATTTTAGGAAGACTCAAGCCAAACAACCCGGCACCACCAATCTGCAAAGCGGCTCGACGCGTCAATCCTGAGCAGACACTCCGCGAATGACCTTGAACTGTGAGCATGGTGGGGAGTCTCACCTCGCGAAGTGCCATTAACAAGTAAATTGGACACTTGCGGCTTGACATTGCTTACATTTCGTAAAACGGTGGCGAAACCACTGTAGCCGCGGTTGGGGGGATGCCCCGACCTATCGTTAATCAAGTGAAAAACGATGAACACGAGCAAAGTTCATGTAGTCCTCGGGGTTTTAATATCCGTTCTAGCAGGTTGCCCTCAGAATACGGCTGCCGTGACGGCCCCTGATTTGAGCTCGGAGGAGATTCTATCCACATCTGAGTGCATCTTTGTCGGCACCGTAATCGGAAAACGCAGTCAGTGGCGAAAACTCGGCGCCATGACAGAGACCCTTTACACCATTCGCGTTGATGAGCCGGTCTTCAATTCCGGCACGGTGGTGGCGCAGCACAGGAAGGGGGATGAAATCAAACTGAGTTTCGTCGGTGGCATAGCCGACAACAAAGCCATCTGGATACCGGGTATTCCGATATTCGAACTAAACCAGAAGGGGGTGTTTTTCTGTGACAAGGATGGCTCTGAACACTTTTCCGCTCTGGTCGGAATCTCTCAGGGCTTCGTGCCGATTTTCCCGGCCAATCCGAAATTCTCATTATCACAACGGACAACCGTCTCAACTACAACGTCGACAACCGAATGGGTACCCGTAACCCGATCGTTGAGCGACGCCAGGCAAGTTCACCCCGATGGACAAAGTCTCGTCGAGTTTTTGAACGACATTGTCAGGGGCCTCGAAAGAAGGTCTGGAGCAGTGCTGCAAACGACATCGGCGGCAACGGTTGGGTCAATGGCCCTGAACTCTTCGAATCATGACAACGGTTTCGGCGCCAACACGGTACCGAATCCCTTCTCGTCACCTCAACGACTGCCTCAATGGAAATTCGACAATGACAAAATTCTTCCGTCGCTTTTCGTTCCATTGACATGGGATCTACACGGCATCGGAGGATCGGCGAGTTCCATGGGATTGGAGTTTCTCACGGCAATGAATTCTTGGAACGCTTATTCGAAAATATTCAGCTTCCTGTCCATCAACAATCCGACGTTCTTCTTCAATTCCGGTGAGTGGGACCCGCTGAATTTTGAAAACGACGTCGCACTGACCGATTCCGCCACACTCAAGGAGAAGTGGGGAGTAAGCGCCGCTTTCGAGCACGGCAACAACGCGTTCATGGCCTTCGGTATCAACAACGTCAGTATCTTTAATTCACTTGCGGATGTCGACTTAATCTTCAACTCGGCCGTCGACTGGACCCATGATCAGGAAGAAGCAATTTCCCAGTCTGGCAAAAAGTATTTCCGGTCCATGGCGGTCCACATGTTGGGGCTAGCAATGGGGCGGGTTCATCAAACGGATGAGACCACACCTTCCAACGGACGCATGTCGGTCATGAATCATTTCTCCTTGTCCGACCGTCCCCTCATGCACCATCCATTCCTTGATGACGCCTTGTCGATTCGGGCAGCCTATCCCAACCAAGTCCAGCAACTCTCCGATCTTGGCATCTACTTCTTCCGGTCGACGGACGCGGTTTTAAGCGGCCCTACCCGAATCGCGACCGAGCATCTTAACACTAACATTACCGAAAAATTCCTCGGCGAAACCATCTTAGTTGACGCGCGCCTGGAAAACCTCGGCACTCGCCCCATATCACCGGAGATCACCTTCTGGCTGTCGCGTGAGCCCCGCCGGCGGGTGGCGACGGTGTTTCTGGGCTCATGTCAATTCACCGAGATGCCCCCCGGGTCAGCCGGCAACCTGAATCAGGAACCGTTTCGAATCCCGGAAGATCCCACCTTGGTCGGCAAGGAATATTACATATTGGCTTGGGTCGAAAACGGCGACGACGTCCGGACCAACAATCTGGCCTCCACCATCCGGCCAATTCTCATCAAGAACTCCACCAACATCCGTTTCGACCCGGGCAACCTACTCAACAAGAGTATTCCGGAAGTGCAATATCTCACCATTTCGGCCGGAGAAAAAAAGCGGGTAACTTCGTATGGATTCCGCCAGGTCGGTCCGGCAGAGCGGGTGAGATGGTCCATGGTCTCGGACAAATCATTCGTGATTCCGGCGAGCAGTGGCGGAATTTTGAAGTCCAGCAATCCCAGCTATATCACGGCCGACTTCCACGTGGATGCCACGGGCCTTTCGCCCGGGACCTACATCGCCACCAACTGGCTCCACCTCGATCCCGGCGTGCCGATCCCCATGCCGCTGGTTATCACCGTTCCCACTCCATCGTTACGGTTGATTCCCAGCCCGTCCAGCTCCAGCAAAAGTCGGACGACAGAGGTCTTGCTGGGGCAGGAATTTTGGCTTCACCAGACGATTATCAATGGGACTGATGCCAAAGTGCGATATAACCTGAGGTTTGATAAGTTCTCACCGCCGACTTGGGAAACGACCAGCTTCATATACAAGAGAGACCGGGAGATACGTCGATTTCATTTCCCGGAATACAGCGGCTCGTACCCCGGTCTCGGCTACCATACCGACTGGTTGATCAAGATCAATGGCGACCATCTCACCAACCAATTCGTCTACCGCCCCGTTCGCGTCGTCTTGCCTTTCACTCTGACGCCTCAGCGATTCGATGTTCCCCTGGCACCGTACGGCACCAAAAAACTTGAAACTGAAATGGAAGTTCTTGGAAACCGTAGTCTCACCTTCGAGATTAAACAAAGCCCTCCCTGGCTGCGTATCCAGAGCAATCGCAAGTCCATCCTGGTCTCTCCCGGTTCGAAGAACTCGAAAAAACTGACTTTCAAGGTGTCCTCCGCAGGCCTTGGCGTAAGATCCAAACCGTACTTCGGTTCGATTCAAATGGAAACCGTGGTCAAGAATTCCCGGTCGGAGCCAAACCGGCAGGTACAGTGGCGTGTGTTTACCAACATCTCAGTGGCTCTGACCGTCGGTCTTCCTTCCGTCCGGGTAACCGACCCGCAGAACAATGTCATCAACAATGGTCTGAACCCGGACAATCCCAATCCATTCGACTTTGGAAGTGTCGAGGTCGGCCAAGAAAAGAGGGTCAGTTTTGTCATCGCAAACGACAGCAATGTCTAT
>CALBIE010000523.1 GCA_937893495.1 uncultured Verrucomicrobiales bacterium
GCTCTGGTGGAAAAGATTCTCGACACCGCCGGCCAGAAAGGCACTGGCAAGTGGACAGTCATTAATTCAGCGGATCTCGGCATGCCGATCACCTTGATTGCTGAAGCCGTTTACAGCCGATGTGTCTCCGCTCTCAAAGATGACCGCGTTCGCGCCGAGCGCAAACTCAAGGGCCCGAATCCTCGTATGACACTCTCCAAGAATCCGGACAAGAAGAAGGCCTTCATCAACGATATCCGCGACGCACTCTATGCATCCAAAATCATCAGCTACGCCCAGGGGTACATGTTGATGCGCGCCGCCGCGGAAGAATACGGCTGGAAACTCAACAACGGTGGCATCGCCCTGATGTGGCGCGGAGGTTGCATCATCCGTTCCCGATTCCTTGGTAAAATCAAAGAAGCCTTCGACAATAAACCGAAGCTCAGCAATCTGCTCCTCGATAACTACTTCCGGGGCGAAATCAAGCGCTGCCAAAAAGGCTGGCGGAATACCATTGCGCAGGCCGTCAAGAAGGGCATTCCCGTTCCGGCATTTGGCACTGCTCTGGCATTTTTCGATCAGTATCGCAGTGCCACCCTGCCCGCCAACCTGCTGCAGGCGCAACGCGACTATTTCGGGGCACACACCTACGAGCGAATCGACAAACCGCGCGGCCAGTTTTTTCACACGAATTGGACCGGGCGCGGCGGCAACGTGTCCAGTTCCACCTATAACGCGTGAAGCCCGTTAAAAAGTAGCCGCCGAAATAAGGCGGCGGATTTTTAAGGCAATCGAGAGGCTCTGTCCGCCTCCTTACCTCGGCGGCTACGACATGATCCCGCGTTTCTTAACGGCTGGTTGTCGTAGGCCGCGTTCGATCAAACGTGACACGATATCTGAAAACAAAAAGGGACGGTGAATCGCCCTATCGCTGTCGCGGATCTTTGCTGAATACAAATGGCTTTCCGCCCAGAATCTGATCGGAGGTTATCGTCGGGCAGATAAATTTTTCCGCGTGTTCGATAAACAAATCCGTACCCGTATAATGATCGACATACGGCCAGGCTTTCGGGTTGTACATGGAATCCGTCATATCACGCATCAGCACCACGTTCTTTCCGTTCTTCGCCATCTGCCGCAGTCCAAATGGTCGGCCGGCAACGCACATATTCACATGCACGCCCACGAGGATGACATTCTTGATCTTTCGATCCTCAATCAAATTCCAGATTTCCACGCCCGAATCGCTGATGGCGTCGGCATCGTCAATTCGCAAGCCGGCAACTTGCCTCGTCCAGGGTGCGCGCGGATTAAGTCCTTTCGCCTTCAACTCGATCGCCCACGCCGCATGCTCCCGCGGATCGTCATCTTCCCCGCCATCAGTTTGATCGATTGGATACTTCCCTTTTTCCTCGGCGGGAATCTTGCGGCACCACGAACCGATATCCGCGGGGAGGTTTGAGGCTTTCGGCGCGGCCTTGGCCCGTTCGCGGGCCGGGTGCCCTTCGTAGAATTTTGTGCAACTGCTCGGCGCATGAATAATAAATGCTCCGGCCTTTCGGGTTTTCTCCAGAACTTCGTTCATTCGCGGCGTCATCTCGCCCACTCGCATCACGGCGTTCCTGCAGTGATGCAAATCCCACATATCGCAGACGATGACGGCGGTCTGCCCGGGTTTCCAGAGTTCCGGTCGGATTGAAACCTGGTAGTTACCATTCCTGGTCCCAACCCGATGTTGCAATTTGAGCGAGAGCGACTCCGCCGAAAGCACGTCGATTGTGATTGCGGCCAATACCAACAGAGCGCACACGACCCGACTCAGCCACCTATTTCCACGGGAATTCATGGCACCATCGTAGCAAAGGTTCGGTCGATTGCACAGAGAAAGCAACGGGCCGCAGAGACCGCATTCGGGCGGAGCCCGGCAGCGGGAGCGCGGACTCCAGTCCGCAGAGGCGTTGCTGTGCAGAAATCTTCCGTATACCGGTCACGATCGTTGCAGGTGAACGTTTCTGCGGCGTAAACGCCGCGCTCCTGGGAATTGATTAGCCCGAAGGCGCCCCGATCGTTCGGCGAGATGCTTTCGGCTGGAAAAAAACCTGTGGAGTTGTGTTCATCCTCCGTCGGAATCGCGGATTGAAAAACCCCTCACGGCAAACCTCACGCCGCTATTTCCCGCCGACACTGAACAGATATTTCTCGGTTCGAACATACATGCGACCGTGATGTACGGCCGGCGTGGCATGCGTGATGTCGCCGAGATCGTAGGTCGAGAGAACCTTGAATTTTAATCCTCCGTCCACGACATAGACTTTACCCTGCGTCGAGACGCAGAATATCCGCCCATCGACCATGATGGGCGAACTGAAGATTCCCGCTCCCCGTCCGCCGCCTTCCGCGAGCCGTTCCGAATAAACCATTTCGCCGGTTTGATGCTTAATGCAGGTCAAATATCCGGCATCACTCGCCAACCAGGCGTATTCCCCCTTGACCAGGCTGGTCGGCACGTAAGGCGATAGACTGGAGCGATTGATCTTCCAGGCAATTTCCGGTTTCCGATTTTTCTCTGGAATTCCCGGGCGCACGGCGACCACGTAGTTACCGCCACCACCACTACCGCAACTACCCCACGCCACATCGCCCGCCACGGTTACGGAACAAAGACTGCGTTTAGTGAAGAGCCCGGGCATATCCCACACGACGCTTCCCGTATCTGGATCGATTGAGTAAATGCCGTGCGCCTGACTGGTAAAGAGCAGTTGTTCCTTTCCGCCTTTTGGCCGATAGATGCTCGCTGTCCCATACGTCGCCACTTTGCTGTCGCGAGGGGTTCGCCAAATCGTTTTTCCAGACCTCGGATCCAACGCGATCAGGAAACTGTCCGCATCTTTCTCCTGACTCAGAATAATCTTGTCTTTGTAAATAGTGGGCGAGCCACCACTGCCATGTTGTGTCACAAACGGCCCAAGGTCGCGTTCCCAAACCAGGTCACCGTCGTGGGTCAATGCGGCAAAAGTATATTTTTCAGGCATACTCCATCCAACGTAAAGCCGTTCCGCATCGAGCGCCGGAGTCGTGCTGGCGAAGCTGTTATACTTGTGCTTGCGAAAAGCATTCAGTTTGAACTCTTTCTTCCAGAGTTGTTTCCCCGTTTTCGCGCTCAAGCACAAAACAGATAGCCCGCCTTCTTTGTCGCTGGTCGTGGTGATAAACAGCCGATCTCCCCACGCGACGGGGGATGAATGACCAGTGCCTGGCAGCTTAATTTTCCAATTAATGTCCCCTTCACTCCATTTCGTTGGAATGGTTTTAGCGCCACTGATCCCGGATCCTTCGGGCCCGCGAAAACGGGTCCATTCCTGGGCATTGACTGATGAGACGAGTGTTACGACTCCAAGGAAAAGCAGCGTAGGTTTCAAATTCATGGTTTTACAGACGTTTGGAACTCGGTCGAGATTCTAAAATGGTTCAGGAAAAGGGAAGTTTCTTCCGCATCCCTCCGTGGACACGATTTCAATCAACACGAACCGTCGCCTTACGGCAGCTTAAATCGCGGGCGCAGAACGATTTCGAACGTCGCCACCAACCGCTTAACGCCCGCAGTCACGTTGCGACAGGAAATCGTCGCACCGCTGACATTGTCGATATCGCCGTTCAACCGCAAATCAGCCGCGGAATCCTTTCCTTTGAACTGCGCACGCCATTTCTCACTCCGAATCTCATTCCCATAGCTTTCCCGGTAAACCAGGACTTCAATGCCGCAGACCTTTCCGTCAGGCGTCATTCCGACGGCGTAGTCAATCAACTCGTGCTTCCCAAACACGAAATCCAGCACCACCAGGCCAATGATTTTCCCGCCCTTCTTCACCATCCATACGTAGTTCCCCAGATTCCGCACTTTGGTGCCCGACTTTTTTTCGATGTCAGCCTTCTCTCTGGCAGTGAATTTCACCACCTGTCTTTCGAATATCTCGGCGGACGGGAACAACACGCGCTGCGCTTCTTCGATGGTGAAGTATTGCTTCGCTTCGGAGGGAAGATTGATGACCAGAAAGAACGCAAAGGCAAAGATTCGCACTTTAAGATTGGTGGTCATTTCAAATCAAAGCCTGCACCGGCAGCGTTACGGCTGAAAAATCTCGACGCTTTGAATTTCAAAAGAACATTCCGACGCCGACCTGGTAATAATCGTTATTGCTCGTCGCCACATTGCGGCGGAAATCTCCCTTGACCACGAAGTTTTGATTCAGGAACCACGAAACACCGGTCGTCAGATACTTCTTGCCAAACGCCCCAACCGGCGTGCCGGGAGAAAGACCTTCCTGCGTTTTAATATGGCTATAGCGCAAGAAGGGAACCAGGTCCATCTCGCTGCCTCGACCTTCCCGCCAGGCCTGCGGCCACAGGTGATAGGCCGCTTCCAGATACCAGCCAAACATCCGTTTGCCGATATCATCCGTCGGGGTCGCGTCATTGTTTTCCAGTAGCAAATGCGGCTTCTCGATGTGCCACATGGCGAAATCGCCGCGAAACTCCAACCCTGTATTCGGCACGCGATACAGTGCTTCAATATCCCAACCAAACAGTGCTGAACTGTCGTTTAATCCACCCCGAACTGACGTCAGGTAAAACGACGCACTCGTATCCAATCCTCGGACACCGTTGTAGTGCAGGCGACCGGAATAGGCCAGGGCGTTGCCCGTTGCACGTCGCAAGCGAGGTCGTCCATTGCGCATGCCGTTGGCCGCCGTGATGCCCGCTCCGGCACCAAGGCCGGTTCCGGCTTCGCCCGCATCCTGCAAACCAGTCGTAATCGCAACGTAGTAGTCGAGTTCTTCAGTGATGTTTCCAAACACACCGATCAAAGTCGGCTCCATCCAGGTTGACGGAATGATCTCGCGATACAATTCCGGGCGTTCCGTGGAGTAAAAAGTCGTGGGCTCATGGATACGATTGACGCGTCCCATGGGAATGAGCGTGACTCCGGGCGAACGGATGTTGATGTAATCGTTAATCAGGATATCCACATACATCTGCTCCAGTTCAATCTCACCGTCGAAACGACTGCCCCGCCCCGCGCTTTCATCCACCCCGCCGTGTTCGACTTCAATTTCCGAATTGAAAATGAGCCAGTCATTGATCTCGTAGGACGGAGTCAACACGAAGCGATGCGGATCCAGAGTGTTTGCGCCAGAGGTGGCGAATCGGTACTTGGCCTCCCCGTAAAACCCGATGCTCAGTCCCTTGGCCTTGAACATGTCCTTCCCCATCAAATCTTCGGCCAACGGATCCTTCTTGGGCTCGTTCTTCAACTGATCAACTTCCTTCCGGAGCGATCTAATCTCGTCCTGCAACTGTTTAATCACCGCGCCCTGATCCTGGGCTGCCAGTCCTACCGACCCTGCGAACAACGCGATAATTCCCAAAAGAAACGATTTTTTCATACTCAAATACCTGGTCTCACAACTTCGTCAACCGCCGGCTATTATTTGAGATTCAGTCTCAATATATCCAGCGGCGAGATAGATAATGAGACTCGTTCTCAATTGCAAGAGGTAATCTTGTTATTTTCCGCCCATTTTTTGCCCAACACCCAGTGGGCCCCTAAAACCAAGGGAAACCCGGCTCCGGTCAAGCGATGAACCCACACGAATGTGTCTCTCCAGTCCCCTGAATAATACAGGCAAAGACCTGAAACGACCTGTCCTACGAAAAAGGCGTCGGTGATAACTCCGGAAATCAGGTTGGCTCGTTGCTTCCAGCCCGGGTGGAAATGGGTCGCAATAAGGTAGCCAAAAACCCCGCATTGAATCGGATACAGGCAGCCGTGAAAAACGAGTAACCTCTTCACCCAGTCAGGGGCGCGTTTCGTCATCGTGAATTCATCCTCCGTCGCCCCCCAGGTCTGCCCCCACCAAATCAGAACCCCCGAAACAAATGCGGCGGCGAGGGTCACGATCACCAGCGTGTGGACAAAAGTGGACAAACGTGCCGGCCGTTCAGCTGCGGAAATGTCGCCATTCATCGGCTAACAATCCTTGTTTTTGCACGCGCCAAGCTTCTTCAACTGGTCACACGTCGCCGAAATCTGGAGCTTCTGCGTCTTAAGCGAGAACCCCATTTTCTGGCTGATCTCCTCCTCCATTTTCTCCAGCTTTTCATCATCAAATTCCACGATCTTGTCGCAGTCCTGACAAATGATGTGACTATGATGAGGGTGGTCACAATAGTTCGGATCGTAATAGGTGTAGTCTTTGCCAAGATCCATTTGCTGCAGCAATCCGCTTTCGGTCAGCAGCGGAAGCGTGCGATAGACCGTCGCTCGCGAAACCGACTGGTCCTTCTCCCGTGACCAGTCCAGCAATTGCTCGGCCGTGAAATGTTCCTCCGTAGAAAAAACCGTGTCGATGATTGCCTGCCGTTGCGAAGTCAGGCGAAGGTTTTTTCCCTCGAGAAAATCGATAAACTTCAGTTTTGCAGACTCTTTATCAGCAACGGCCACACTGGAAGTATAGGATTGGTCGTCGCCAAGTCAATGACTGCGCCGCGTTGCCAAACAGCGCGAGCGCCTCGCGAATTGCAGGTCAAGGCTGCGGAAATACCCTGCGATTACCCGGTTTCCGTCCAATATCACAAGGTCTGACCAGGCGCAAATCCTGATTCGAATCCACTGTCCTCCGCGTCTCGGGCAACTGTCCCACAGGCCATTTACTACTGGCGATTCCAAACCACCTCGTTAAATTCGGCCGCGAATGAAAGATTGGATCACCGATTACATTGAACGCCAGAAAGCCGCGCACGATTCGATTCCACACGATCAGGTTGCCGACTTGGTGACTCTCTTCGCGAAGGCGCTACAGGAGGATCGGCAAATACTCGTTTTCGGCAATGGCGGCAGCGCGGCCAATTCCTCCCATTTTGCCACCGACCTCGGCAAAGGCTCCAGTGATGCAATCGGAAAACGGTTCCGCGTGATTTCGCTTAATGACAACGTCAGTTGGGTGACGGCCCTGGCCAATGACCACGCCTACGAAAATGTCTTCTCCAGCCAATTGCAGAACTATGGCAAACCCGGAGACCTCGCGATGAGTCTCAGCGTCAGCGGGAATTCACCAAACTGCGTCAAGGGCCTGCAATGGGCGAAAGACAACGGACTCACCACCATTGCTCTCGTCGGCGCCAAGCGCGGTCGCATGGCCGAAATTGCCGACCATGTGATCGTCATTAATGACACCCATTATGGCCGGGTCGAAGACGCGCATATGGGCATCTGCCATCTCATTTGCTATGCGTTCATGGAAAAGCCCGAGATTGCCAAGTAACGGGTAGGTCGGTTTGCAGGTGCACAGTTCACAGTTCACAGTTCAC
>CALBIE010000524.1 GCA_937893495.1 uncultured Verrucomicrobiales bacterium
ACCTTTCGCGTTTGCACAATCGACTCGGGTCCTCGATTGAATTCGATTTCATACTCGCCATCCGGCAGCAGGATCAGTTCTCCATCGGCGCGATAAACCTGCGGATGAAAAGCAAAGTCGGGCGCGAGCCGTTTGGCCTGCGAGGGATAAACATGGCCCCGCGCATCTCGAATCACGAAAGACGCGGTCGTGGGTTTGCCGTTTTCATCCGTCACCCCAAGAGTGATTTGACGCGCGGGAAGACAATCGAACAACACATCCACTTCGTTGCGGAATCCGATGTCCTGTGTGCCCTGGCCGACGTTAAAGGAAACCTTCGCCTCGCGCTTGCCGGCGTCGCGGCTGTAGAGCTGCACGATGCGATATTCGACCGCCAACCCGCTCAACGTTTTTCCAAGCGGTTGGGCGTCATAGGTCTGTAGTTCAAGCCAGAGGTCGCCGGCTGTTCGCGCGCGGTTTTTGTTGGGCGGAAAGAACGCCCGGTCCGACAGGTTGTTGAAGGAGCGCGATTCAAAGACCGATGCCGCGTTGGGGCTCAAGCCGACCAGCGGCGCGGTGGTTCCGGATTCATTGTGTACCTTGACGAGAAACTGACGCCACCCGTTCTGCATGAGGACCGGTTTGGCCGGGCCTTCGGCAACCTTCACCCGCATCTCGGGATTGATGTCCACTGCGAAGAGGCAGTATCGGTCGAGGATCTGCTGCAATTTCACTGCGTGGTCATCGCCAGCCTTGCCGTTTGTCAGTCGGTTCAATTCGCGCTTGTCCGGTTTGCTCAAGGGGCTTCCCAGGTAATCCATCGCCTGCACGACCCGTTTGGCCTGCGCGGCCAGCGGCTGCCATTCGACATCGGGGATTGCCTCGAGCGATGCCGCGGGCATCGAGAGGGTCGCCATCAAAGCGCCGGTAGCCAGGGTGAGGGATTTTATTCGGGGAAAGGAGTGAACGTGCATAAGCGTGATACCAGTCGGGAATCGTGGAGGTTTATCCCAGAAGTCGAATCACGAGACAACGTCAATCTGAACGGTGGCTGAATTGTCGTAGAATGCGAACGCCGAGGGCGCTATGGAATGCGGTGGCAGAGCGAAGCGGCGACACCGCTTTGGGGCGTGCGGGAAACATCGTCCGTTTCGAAAAGTTGGAGCGTGATGGAGGCGAGCGGTGCGCGTGTCGATGAGTATGGAAAACAGGCTTTGATCTGCATTCCGAATTTTCATACCCTAACTTGTTAGACACATGAATATGCGACGTAGAATCGTCACTGCATTGATCGAACATCTGCGTTCGACCTATGGTGAGGAATGCATTCCGTATGGGACATCAGATTCAGAAGAGGAGGGGATGGGATTCCGACTTTCAAACATCCCGGCCACATTCTCAGTGCTATCGTTTGGCGAAATCCCAGAAGACGTCCTAGATTACCAGATTGAGTCATATCCGCCTGGGGATTACCTACACGCCGGCAGCGCTACTTTGGATGAGTTCAAGCATTTGATTGCGGAATACATGAAGCCGATGAGGGATTGGCCCAACCGAGACGAAAGCTCTTCCCAACCAGACGCTGGAGACGGTCTGCCTCCCGGACTCTCCAGTCGGCGCTGAGACACGATTTGGATGTGCCATTAACGCTCAATCTTGCGTTTCTGGCGGCAGTCGCTCAGCTAATCGTAGGCTATCCACGTTCGCGGCCTTGTTTAAGCCGATCTCGGCTAAACAAAAAGTCCGGGAATCACTTTGCCATCGCGCACGATTCGAATGGGGCGGCCGGTGGAGGTGTGATATTCCTTTTGAGGATTGATTCCCATGGCGTGTATGGCCGAGGCGGCGACATCGGCGGGAGTGCATCCTTCTTCGATCACGCTGCTGCCGGTCTTGTCAGTCTTGCCGATGACCTGACCGCCGCGAATGCCCGCGCCGGCCAGCATCATGCTCATGGCATTGCCCCAGTGATCGCGACCCGCGTCCTTGTTGATTTTTGGCGTGCGACCCATTTCGCCGGTGCTCCATACCAGCGTGGTCTCCAGCATTCCGCGTTGATGGAGATCCTGCAGCAACGCCGCGACGGCTTGATCCCACGGTGGCAGGAGTTTGTCTTTCATGTCGCCAAAATTATTGCGGTGTGTATCCCATCCTCCGAAGTCGAGCGTGACACAGCGAACGCCGGATTCAACGAGACGCCGCGCCAGCAGGCACGCCTGCCCGATGTTGGTGCGGCCATACCATTCGCGCACAGCGGAGTTTTCGGACTGAATGTCGAAAGCCTTGCGAATGTTCTTTGAGCGCAGGATGTCGTGTGCCTGCGCATAAAACCGATCCATTCCCGCGACGTTGTCATTGGCCAGATCGAGATCGCGATAGGCGGTGTCGAGTTGCTCGACGAGGGCCATTCGTTTCCTGGCCCGATTGGGCGACATGCCGCTCGGAGTGTTCAGGGCACGAATCTGAAAATCGTCGGCGTTGGGATTGTCATCCACCGTAAATGAACTGTAGGCCACGCCGAGGTAACCCGGAGTTTCGATGGTGGAATTCGAGCGCGAAACCGGCATCGAGATGAACGGCGGAATGCCGCGCGGCGATTCGAATTCCCTGGTGATGACCGAGCCCATGTCCGGATACTTGAGCGAGGGCACTGGGCGATTTCCCGAACGCACGTAACTCATACCGATGCCGTGAATGCCGATGGCCTTCTCAACACCGCGTACGACGCAATACTTGTCCGCCTGCTTTGCGAGTTGCGGCATGTGTTCACAGACCTGGATTCCCGGGACATTGGTGGAGATGGGCTTGAATTCGCCGGCCGTCTCTCCAGCATCTGGTTTCAAATCCCACGATTCGAGATGTGATTGTCCGCCATCGAGATAAATCAGAATCGCGCTCTTGCCCTGATGGCCGTTGCCCGCGGCGGACTCGGCGCGCAGCAAATCAGGCAGGGCAAATCCGCCGGCCCCGAGCAATCCGATCTTCAGCAAATCGCGGCGCGAAACCCCGTCGCATCGGCAGGGAATGGAAATATTTCGTTTCATAATCTCAGTCCCGCATCCCACCGATTGTCCAAACTGTGCCACTGTCGCACAACTTTTGCCCACTGTGGCAGGTAATTGGGGAGCGCACCCGTCCCGGGTGCTGGCTTCCGCGTCCTCGCGGAAGCCCCTGACGGTTGGCGCAAAAAGGAAAGGACTCGATGGGAAGCCCGCGGGTTTGGCGAATCGGGAGCCTTGCCGTCTTCGGCGAGGACGCCAAAGACGGCACCTGGGACGGGCGCGCTCCCAATTGGTTGCGGCTTCGCCGCGCCGGGTTCATTCGGTGTTCAACCCGTGGTTGAAAACTTCGCATCATTTCACAAAGACAAATTCGCGGACGTTGAACAAGGCCCACATCAGGTCTTCAATGGCATCTTGCCGGGAGAGGCCGTCGGCGCCGAAGTAAGCGAGCGCCTTACTCGTTTCAGTAGTAGTTGGTTTTCGCGAAAGAGCGAGCAGGTAGAGTTCTTCAACGATTTCCGAGGGAGATTTGTTTGAATTCGACAACCTGGTAACGCGGCCATCCGGGTTGGAAATTTTCTCCAAGATTTCGGTGTCGTTGAGGAGGTACAGGGCCTGGACAAGTCCAGCCTGCGCGCTGCGTTCACACGCGCAGGTTTGTTCGCGTTTGGGGCGACCGAAGATGTGAAACATATATTGAATGCTGCTGGAACCGAGGATGGTCGGGGCAATGCCAATAGCCTTCGTGTTCGGCGGAACAAAGGTCGATGAGTAACGATTGGTAACGCCGGTGATGTCGGTGATGGCGTCGGCGAGCACTTCGGCATGCATGCGGCGAACCATCGCGTGGGAAAAATTGCGTCGATCGTTTCGGTTCGAATCGTTCGGAAGATGGGAGAGTTGATACGTCCGACTGTTCATGATTCGCCGGTGCAGGTGTTTGAGATCAAACTTGTGTGCAATAAAGTCTTTCGCCAGCCAGTCGAGCAGGGCGGGGTTGGACGGCGGATTGGCCGCGTTGAAATCGTCAATCGGGTCCACGATGCCAATTCCGAAGTAATGCCCCCAGATGCGATTGACGATGCTGCGGGCAAACCACGGATTCTTCGGTGACACCATCCATTCCCACAAATCCTCGCGGGGATCCTTGCCGCCTTCAACGTAGGGCACTTCACGGCCGCCAAGGATCCGTGGTGGAATCTTTTTCAATTGATTGTTTCCGCCGCGATACGATCCGCGATAGACCGCGACCGTCTGGTAATCCATCCGGTTGCCACGTTTACTGCCATCCGTGGCGAGCACATCAGTGACCATGAAAAAGGATTGCCACGACAGGAAGTCGTTTTGCGTCCAGCGATCGAAGGGGTGCTTGTGGCATTGCGCGCATTGGATTTGAACCCCGAGAAACGTGTTGGCAGTGCGGATGGCCATCTCCTCCGGGCCGCCGCCACGTTTCATCCAATAGAGGTCGAGCGTTTTGCGGCGGCCATAAGTGCCGTTATCGTAGCCGTTTTTTCGCCCCGTTCGTGGCTCGATGCGTTCGTAAACGGCTTTGACTTCCGCCTGATACTCTTCGAGCGATCGCCCCTCACGGCTGGTGGCTGTGATGATGCCCTTCGCGAGTTGATCGTAGGGGACGTTATTTTCCAACTTGTGCTTGAACCAGTCGTACCAGAGCCAGGACGTTTTGAAGTTTGGATTCAGCGTCACCTGGTTGTTTCCCGTCCAGTCCGACCAGTGGGTGGCCCAATAGAGCGCGTATTCCTCTCGGTTGAGTAGTGTATCAATGAGCAACGAGCGTTTGTCGGAACGAGTGTCGCCGAGAAACGATCGCGTTTCTTCCGGTGTCGGCAGGGTCCCGATGCAATCAACGAACGTGCGGCGAATAAACGTCTCGTCCGAGCACAATTCGGACGGGTGAATGTTCAACTTCCGAAGCTTCGTGCCGACATAATCGTCAACGGAATTGTTCGCGGCGAACTTTGGAAAAGGCGCATCATCATTTCGAGATGACAGCACGGGGACGGTTGTCACCACGCCGGCGTAGGTGGCGACGATGACGGTATCACCGACACCGTTGATTGTGATGAAACCGGATTTGCCGACCGCTGCCACGCCGGAATCATTGCTGGCATAGTGTGTAAGCGCGGTCATGTCCTCTCGCGTGTCGTCGGAGAAATGTGCGATGACCTGAAGTTGAGCGTCTTCGGTCGTAGTTGAGGCTCGAATCTCCTTCGGCAAGATTTCGAGCCGATCCACGGTGGGAGAGGTGTTCGAATCGTATTTCGCGCCGGCTGCAATCCATTCTCGTAGAATTCGATGCTGCCAACTTCCCATTTTGAAACGCTGACCGCCTTCATGATCAATCTCCTCAAGAGGCTTTCGCAACGCGAGACTTTGATCGACGTTTTTGGTGTCAACGCGCGATCCCTTTTCCTTGTCGTTGGTGAGTTCTTCGTGGTCGAGCTTCAGATCGTAACCAAAAAGGCTGAGACGAAAACCATTCTGCCCCTGAAATGCGCCATGACATTCGCGGGCGCTGCAACCGAGCTTGTTGAGCAGGGGAACTACGTGCTTGGAAAAGGACGGTACGCCGCCAGGTCCGTCGGGACCCCAATGACTAATGGGATTTCGAAGGTCAGGCAGTGTGCCTGCGTGTGCAGGTCGAACAGTCCCTGAAATCCCACTGAGTCCAGCCAGGAGAACCAACCGGCAAGCGGTTTGGGAGAAAAGAGTGACGGGCCGGTTCATGGCATTGACAGCAGTTTTATCGCGATAATTGAAGCATAGGCATTCCCATCCCACCGTCAAGAGGAGCCACGCGACCTGACAACAAACAATGCACCAAAGCGTATGACAACTTGACGTTGCATATGCAACGTCAAGTTGTCATGAGTTGCGGCACGTTGAATTTTCGCAATTGTCGTCCCGCTTTTCGAAGCACGGCGATTCGTCGGTTCCATGATTTTTGCCCGAGGTAGTTGGATGGCAGAATTCGTTCCGGCAAAAGCGGGTCGTTGGATACCGCCTTGATCCAGGCTTTGCGTTCCAACTCGGCCCAACGAAGTAGCATCCTCGACGACGCTTCGTTTTTTGGCGTACTAGCGGGCCATTCTTCAAGGACCTTGAGATGTCGGGCGTAACGGTGATTGATTTGCTCGAAGTCCCAGGCGCCGGTTACGATTTCCGCGTCCGACTCGCCCGCGCAAGGCCGCGCTTCCAATAGTATGAGCGATTCGACGTTGATCTGACCATCACCGAGAATCTGTTTCTCCTCCTCCAGCGGATCAGGGGTAATCCACACGCTGTTTTGCAGGTAACCGAAGCTCCTGTTTCGAAGATAACGGCGAAGCCGCTCGCGTTGCGCATTTTGTCCATTTGGAATGTCGTAGAGCACCATTCGCCATTGACCATCCCAGGGCCGTCCCCAACGTTGTTCTGGATCGCGACCACCCAGGACTCGTAATCGTCCCTGTTCCGAAAGTCGATACAGCCGGTCGTTCGGAGATTGAATGTCGCGCTCGATCAATTGCTGCTGCTCCAGTCGATAGGTTTGCCGCAACAAACCGTTGCGATATGCCCAGTCTTCATAAGAACCGGTCAAGTTGCGAAACGTCGGTCGCGCAAGCATGTCCGCAGACCAAAGCAGGAGATTCAGGAATTCCTCGGTTTTTGGTTTCATGGGTAGAAGATGGGCAAATGTGCTGGAAAATGCAATGACAGTTAAGTGTTGCATATGCGACATATAATTGTCACAGAGGAATTGATTGTCGCAGGTCGATTTGATGGAAGGCTTTTTGGGATAGATCTGTTCCAATTGTCATCTGGCGTCGTAAAAGTGCCTTTGGCCCTGCGTTGTCTGGATCGTTAAAAAAAAAATCGCAAACGCGATGCCTCTATTCCTTAATTGAATGACCGGATGTTTGGCGTTGTTTGAAAGG
>CALBIE010000525.1 GCA_937893495.1 uncultured Verrucomicrobiales bacterium
CCGCGGTGATGAGGCCGGAGAACAGGCCGCCGCTGATCAAGGTATTGCGAAAAAACGTCCACGTGTGCGGCCAGCCGGGTTCGCCGAGGCTCAACGCTTGAAGCCAGCCGGAAATCGTTTTGGCATAGACCGGATTCCAGAGCCACGCGGCAGTATTCGTCACAAGATAGAAAACCAGCGCGCCCAGGATTCCACCTCCAACGAATCTCCAAATGGAGCCTTTCGAGCCGAACTGGCGGCCGAGCAGGTAAACCAGAGCGAAGCTGCCGTAAATCAGCATCTGGTAGTCCGTGAAAAGAGGCGTGTCATAATAGAACTCGTTCAACAGAACATCGGTGAGGACAAACGCACTGAAAACGAGCCACCACTTCAGCAGCCGCGGGAATGCGCCGGCACAGAATGCCAGCCCGTAGGCCAGACTGAAGTTCAACGGCATTAAATTGGGCCAGCGAGTCAGCGCGTAAATCAGCACGATGGCTGCCGGGACCCATATGTTGCTCTTTCCAAACAAGGGGCGGGATGATACGCAGAGCGGTCCTGATTCGCAATTCTCGTTTCGCATGGGCCCGTTGGCCTCCTGCCTCGATGGAAAAATTGTTCGATATTATTTTTGAAGACGACCTTTTGCTGGCCATCAATAAACCGGCGGGATTGGTCTGTCATCCGACGAAGGGTGACGAGTATTCGAGCCTGATCAGCCGGGTGCGTCTCCATCTGGGTGAATCGGAGCCGGTACACTTTGCCAATCGGCTGGATCGCGAGACCAGTGGCGTCATTCTCCTGATCAAGGGCAATCGTCACACGGGGGATATCAAACGGTTGTTCGAAGACAAAAAAGTCCACAAGGAATATCAGGCCATCGTACATGGACACGTCTCTGTGCCGGAAGGAACGATTGACGGCGCCATTGGACAGGATGAGGAGAGCGTGGTTTACATCAAGAACCGGGTGCGCGAGGACGGGAGTCCGTCGCGAACCGACTATGCTCTGGCACATCAGTTCAGTCGTTCGGAAGGCGACTTTTCACTGGTAAACCTGCGTCCACAGACGGGGCGGACGCACCAGATTCGAGTGCATCTTGCGCACATCGGGTATCCGATTGTCGGGGACAAAATCTACGGAAGTGACGCCGCAATCTATCTCGCGTTTGTCGAGCGGCGGATGAATGCCGAGCAACGGCGCGCGATGATGTTGCCCTGCCAGGCGCTGCACGCCCAGCGCCTTCGGTTTTCATGGGCGAATCGGGAATGGGAGTTTCAGGCGGAGCCGGAAATGTGGTTTCAGAATTTCATTGCGGGCAATCCACTTCCCGGCGAATGGGAGGAGCAGTACATTTGAACGAGCCGGAACGATGCAAGGGAACCGGCGGGAGCGCGGCAATTCGCATTTTGGCAATGGAGCGCCGGCTTGTAGCCGGCTTCTGACCTGACGACACCGAAAACTGCTTTCCTTTCGGGCGGTTTAAGCCGATTGCAAATCGGCGCTCCGCTAAAATGAGAATTGCTGCGCTCCGACCGCACGGTTCCGGCTGAACGAGCTGGAACTCCGATTCGATATGAATCGTCGAATCTCAGGGTCAGCCCTTGCTGTTACCGGTTGCCAAGTCTGTCTCGACGATTCTCCCCGGCCTGATTGGCTTGAAAATATTCGCCGGTTTCGGCGTTCAGTGCGGTCAGCCATTGGCCACTGACACAGGCGGTATCGATGCAGACGCCGCCGGCGAATTCGCGCGGAATTCCCGAGGTTTGCCGGGTGTGGCCGACGATGACCCTCTTTCCCGACTCGTGCGGGTGGAGTTCGTGGCATTTTTCCCAATACAGTTGGAACTCATCGTGTTCGTGGAGGGGCAGGTTGGGATGAAGCATGGCGTGAACGAAAATCGTTGCCTCATTCTCATGGTGCGGACGGGTGCGCTCGATGAATTGCCAATGATGATCGGGAATCAGTTCCGGCCAATTTCTGCCACCGGTCCAGCCATAGGATTCCAGGGATGCGCGGCCGCCACAGGCAAGCCAGGCATCGAGCATGGCCGGGTTGTGCCGGGACTCGAGCATCATGAGTTCGTGATTGCCGCGGAGGCAGATGAAGTTTCCGCGTTTTGATTCCTCGTGAATCCACTCAATGACGCCGTTGCTGTCCGGCCCCCGATCAATGTAATCGCCGAGG
>CALBIE010000526.1 GCA_937893495.1 uncultured Verrucomicrobiales bacterium
ATCAGGCGACTGACTCTACAGCAAATCTGCTCGGCCGGTCCGGTCCATTGAATGCGCGCGCCGTGGAGTTTCCACTCCGTCCGCAGTACGAGCCGGACTTGAAGGAGATGAACTTTGACAAACTGCGCACCAATTGCATCAATGAAATTGAGCATGGTCTCCTTGCAACGTCGAAAGAAATCAAAGTCAAGGACTTCAAGCTCCTGACGTGGTACCGCATGGTGGATCGTCGTCCTTGGCATGTTGACAACGGACTGTGCTGGGCGAAAGTTTCGGTAGGCGAGAGAACCGAGTGGGTGCTGGTTCACATGGCTCGCAACCCCGTTAGAATTCGGTCAGAGTACGACCAGCAATGGCATAGCTACTTTGTTAACGATATGCCCAACTCCTGGTTCCTGTTTTTTGACTCACCGCCAACCAACCGAGAAGTCTATTCGCAATTGACCTGTTTCAGATTCGATCCTGAGAAGAATTGGACGGTGTATGATTCTCGAATTCTCGAAGACGCCTGGGCGGTTGCAATCGGCGAAAGGCCAACAAAGAGGTTTTCTCAATAGAATGAAACCCGCTGTCCAGCAGCTGGGCCTAACTTTATGCCATCGAATTTGGCGGCAGTTCCTTTGTGCTCTTGGCGTCTTGGTGGTCGTCAATGCATTGACTGCAAATAATCGAGCAGGGACGCGAGTTCGAAGAGAGTGAGCCCGTTGGCGAGGCCGCCGGGCATCATGGAGGTTTTGCGGGTGCCGCGTTCGACGATGTCGCTGGCTTTCAGATTGATGGTCTGAAGGACGGCGCTGCGGCCACGCCGGTGGGATACGAGATTTCCGGGTATTTGGCGAAGGTCGTGACTTTGAAGCCGTTTGGAAGCGCGTGAAGTTGGGGGATCGCGGTGACTACCCAGATGGCGAACAGCGTTTCGAGCAGTTTTGTTGTTTTCTCTTTCATTCGATAACCGGAAGATTGAAAGGCATGACGCGTCACCAGTTCAATCAATGAATCAGAAATTGGGCAGAGTGCCGGTCGCACGGGCTTCCAGAGTCTGCATTGCGACCAACAAAACTCCGCTTTGCGTTGGTGTGCTGGTCGATTTGGAGCGGCATCCGGCGGCCGGGGGGCATGTGAAGTTTTGGGAACGCATTGGCGCGGCAGTCGCCCGAAACCCGGACGGGATTGATCTTACAGTTCATTTTCAGGGCGACGAACCCGGGGTCGAACACGTGGCGCCGAATGTCCGGTTCGTGCACCTGCCTCCGGTCTTTTCCACCCGGCGGATCAAATGGCTTTCTACCCTGCCGGACCACACGGACCTTGCTCCGAGACACAATGGTCTGGCTTCGCTGCTCGGGAACTATGATGTGTTGCACACGACCGACGCTTACTTTGCCTATGCACGAACGGCCGAGTCGTACGCTCGCGGCAACGGAATTCCTCTGGTCACTTCGTTGCACACGAATACTCCGGCCCTGACGCTGGCACAGTCGCGCTTGATCTTTGCCCGATTGCTGAACGGCAGCCCGATTGCCCGGACGGTGCGATTGCCGGAGTACATTGGCAATCGGATGCAGCGACGACTCATCCGGCATTTGAAACATTGTCGTTACGCACATTTATCCGAAGGGATGCGCCAGCTGGGCGAAACGGCCGGCTGCTGCGGCCGCGAATGGGGGGTTCTCCGCCGCGGAATAGATCGTGATTTGTTCCATCCGGCAAAACGAGATCGATCGCGATTGCTGGAGGATTACGGAATTTCGTCAAATTCTTTTTTGCTGTGTTATGTCGGCCGAATTGATGCCTCGAAGCAGGTCGGATTGCTTGCGGATGCGGCAGTCGGCGCGCGAAACGCCGGTGTCCCCGTTCACGTTGTGATGGCTGGTGAAGGGGGTGAATGCCGACGAATTCAAGAACGGTTGGACGCGGATGTCACCTTCACCGGCTTTCTTGGCGGTGAGGAACTGGCACGGGTGTACGCCTCGGCGGATGTGCTGGTGTTTCCGTCTCGCATTGAGATTGCACCCAATGTCGTGCTGGAGGCGAAGGCAAGTGGCCTGCCAGTGATGGTGACGAAGGAAGGCGGTGGGGCCATGGTGCGCGAGAACGGGACGGATGGGATAGTTTTGGCGAGTGACGAGGCGGATGAATGGGCTGATGGCATCGAGCGGCTTTATCGTGATGGCGGGATGTGTCGGCGAATGGGCCGGTCGGCACGAGGAGAAGTGGAACGGCATCGGCCAACGTGGGATGAAGTCCTGACCGAAGATTTGCTCCCAGTGTGGCGGAAGGCGGCCAATGTAGCGCAGGCTTCCAGCCTGCAATGGGACTCCCGCCCGCCGTTGATTGCCAAAGTATTCCCGCCCACTTGATTTCAGACCATATGCGGTGCAGGCAAGATGCCTGGGCTGCATTGTTGAATTTGAAACCGGAATCGGTTGTCAGGAGTTAGGTAACCGGCACCCAAATGATGTTCAGCAAACGAATTCTCATCCTGATTCCGCATCCCGACGATGAGGTCGTGGGTTGCGCGGCGGCAATTGCGCGGGCGCGGGCAAAGGGTTGTCGGGTGTTCGGGTTGTATTTGACCGATGGGGTGCCGGTTCGCGAATACCTTTGGCCTTGGCAACGGAGCAGTCGCGCCAAACGGGTGCGGAGGCGATTTGCCGAGGCGGCGCAAGTGGCGGGAATGCTCGGAATGGAGAACGCCGCCGAGCAGCAGGTTCCCACGCGTTCGCTTAAGAACCACCTTCAAGACTCGTTGGATTTGATTCGTGCCACGATGGGATTGGTGGAAGCCGACGTGCTTTTGGTGCCGGCCTATGAAGGCGGCCATGCGGATCATGACGTGGCGAACTTTCTTGCGAGCCGGTTGCAGATTCACGTGCCGGTCTGGGAGTTCAGTGAATATCATTTAGACCGACGCACGGTTCACGCCAACTCGTTCATCGAGAACAACGGGACGGAAGAAGTGATTCAACTTACACCGTCCGAACAGGAAGCCAAACGACGGCTGCTGAAAACCTATGAATCGGAGCGGGGCAACTTGAATTATGTCGATTGCCAGCAGGAAGCGTTTCGTCCTCTCCCGCCGTACGATTACACACAGCCGCCGCATGATGGTGCCCTTTGGTATCAGCGATATCAGTGGCTGCCTTTTCGGCATCCTCGAGTTGATTTTACCCAACCCGAGGAATTGTGCGCCGCCTTCGCCGGTTTGGGATGCAGGTCGGATCCGATTGTGGCTGGAGTCTAGCTGATTGGCCGTGCGTTGCCATACACGCCACCGCTACAATGAACGTGATTGCCCCCGATCTCAAAGCGAACAAACGTCCGTCTTGCGAGTTCTGTCATACACATTGCAATTGCCTTTACGTAGCGCAGGCGTCCCGCCTGCATCGAACCGTTCATTCCGCAACAAAACACCCAGACCATCCGGACATCACCGGGCAAGGCGACGCCATGTGCAGGCTGGAAGCCTGCGCTACGAGGTCGACGAAACCTATTTATGATTGTTGATCGTCACTCCCGGCCAATCGTCGGTGCGGAAGGGAGTCACGGGCAATCCCTCACGATTCTGCAGATTGCACACCGGATTGTTTGCCCATGCATAACGGACTGAAACCGGTTCCTTCACGCTGGCTGCCGATACCTCGACCTTATCTTTGCCGACCATTTTGGCTTCGGCCCAGACGAACTTCTTGTCCTTGCCGGCGACGGCGAAACCCTTGATTTGTCGGGTATCAAACGTGTCGAGTCCGCCTCCCACATGATCAAATGTAATGGTTGCCTTGTTGCCTTTGATTTCCATGGATTTGAAAATGGGGCTGCGGTAAACGATTTTGATTCCGTAATCCTTTGCCAATGCCAGACGGACGAGACGTTTGGCGACGTTTTGCTTGTCTTTGGGATGGATGTCGTGCGACTCGCCGAGGTCGGTGATGATGGCTTCACCCGAGTTCGGGAGTTTGAGTGACATAGTCTGCGCCTCGCGCAGTTCGGCCCAGTCGCTCTCGGCTGGTTCGGCGACTTCGTCGCGAAAATCGGCGAGACTCACCCAGTAGAACGAAAAGTCGCCCTGCTTCCATTCGTCACGCCAGCTCTGAATCATCAGCGGAAAAAGATGGCGATATTGGTAGGCGCGTCCGGCGTTGGATTCGCCCTGATACCAGATGGCCCCCTTGATGCCGTAGCCAATGATCGGCTTGAGCACGCCGTTGTAGAGATTGGCGGGACGGTGCTGGCCGGCGAGGACGTTGCGGGGAGCGCGAGGCGCATTCGGAATCGGCTTCTTGGCCGCGCGCGCTTTCTTGACGGCTTCCTGCCACTTGGCGCGGCGGTCCTGGTATTGGGCCATCTGGGAGTCGAAGTCGTAGGTCTTTTCCGTGTCCGCCCATTTGGCCAGCAGTTCGCCGTAGCGTTTGTCTTTTGCCAGCACATCGCGGCGTACCCACGCTTCGGCGGCCGAACCACCCCAGGCGTTATTAAGTAATCCGACTGGAACATCAAGTGCTTGATGCAGAGTGCGACCGAAGAAATAGCCAACCGCGGAAAACGATTTAACGGTGTCCGGCGTCACGGCTTCCCACTGACCCTTGAAATCCTTTTGCGGTTCCTGTGTGCCGACATTGGGCACGGTGATGATGCGCAGTTTCGGAAACTTTGCCGTCATCGATTCCAAGTCGGGATCGTTGGCGCTCTGGACGGCAAACTTCATGTTGGATTGACCCGAGCAAACCCATACTTCACCCACCAGCACATCGGTCAGCGTTACTGTGGATTTGCCGTGGACAACGAGCTGGTAGGGCCCGCCGGCATTCAATGGCGTCAACTTCACCTGCCAGTTGCCGTTTTTGTCGGCCGTGGCGGAATGATTTTGACGACCGATAACAACGGTCAGTTTTTCACCGGGATCAGCCCATCCCCACACCGGGTTTTTCTGCTTTTGCTGCAGGACCATGTGGTCGCCGAAAATGGCAGGTAGTTTCGGGTCGGCCTGGGTGGCGGTGGCGATGGCCAGGACGACCGTGGATAGGATAGTTTTATTCCGAATCAAGGCTTTCATTTTTTATTCCGACCGATGCTTTTCGGGTTCCGGTCAGTTGCTGGGAGAACGTCGAGGAAAATGGGGAATGAACGCGAATACTGCAACGATTTTGATGGAGACGTTTTTTTTCCCCACGAAAAACACGAAAGGAAACGGGAAGATTTCAATTGGCTCTCTGTATCGGGC
This sequence comes from uncultured Verrucomicrobiales bacterium, assembly GCA_937893495.1. Lineage (GTDB taxonomy): Bacteria > Verrucomicrobiota > Verrucomicrobiia > Limisphaerales > JAYPXF01 > CALBIE01. Next base: position 5,222 of record CALBIE010000526.1, read on the forward strand.
CGATGCGGCAAAAGTGGGAGTCTCCGGAATTCATGCCGCGTTTAATGTCAGAAACGTGCGCAGTCGGCGTGAAGTCTGGGCTCACTGGCTTGTCCGGTGGCACCGACCTTCCGGTGCTTCGGATTTCGTGTCCATTGGTGTGTTTCGTGGGCATGATCTCAGCTCGCACCTTGGTCATTGAGCATTGGACATTGGTCATTTACTTTTTTGCCGTGCCCGAAACGGACCGTCCCAACATCCTCTGGCTGTGCACCGACCAGCAGCGCTACGACACGATTCGCGCGTTGGGGAATTCACTTGTCAACACACCGAACATTGATCGACTGATTGGTGAAGGGGTGGCGTTTACTCGCGCGTATTGCCAAAGCCCGGTCTGCACACCGAGCCGCGCGTCGTTCCTGACCGGGCGGTATCCCCGCACAACCCGATGCCGTCAGAATGGGCAGGCGATGCCGCCGGATGAACGGCTGATCAGTCGCATCCTAGCGGATAACGGCTACACCTGCGGACTTGCTGGCAAGTTGCATCTGGCCTCCTGCTCGGATGGCAAGGTCGAGACGCGCATCGACGACGGTTACTCAACTTTTCATTGGTCGCACCACCCGCAACCGGACTGGCCCGAAAACGCTTATACGCAATGGCTCAGGAAGAAGGGGAAGACTTGGGCTGACTTGTACCAGGGTCGAGGCACGGCCTACGTAAAGGAAGGTGTTCCGAGCGAATATCATCAAACGACCTGGTGCGCCGAGATGACGATTGACTTCCTGCGCGAAAACAAAGGGCACCCGTGGATGTTCAGTTTCAATTGTTTCGCGCCGCATCATCCGTTCGATCCACCGAAGGAGTTTCTGGACAAATATAACCCTGCGGACATGCCGTTGCCGAAGTACCGCGAGGGCGAGTTGGCTGACAAACCGCACTTCCAGCAACTCGATCACGAATGGGCACACAATTCACCCGGCTATTTCCACGTTTCGGGCATGACGGACGATGACAGGCGACATGTCACCGCAGCCTATTACGCGATGTGTGAACATATCGACCATGAGGTCGGGCGAATTCTCGACGCACTGAATGAGAGTGGGCAGCGTGAGAATACGATCGTGATTTTCATGTCTGACCATGGCGAGATGCTTGGGGATCATGGGATGTATTTGAAGGGACCGCATTTTTATGAGGAAGCCGTTCGTGTTCCGTTGGTGATGCGGTGGCCCGGAGTGTTCAAGGCTGGCCATCAAATCAATGGACTCGTGGAATTGACCGATCTTGCCCCGACGTTGCTGAACTGCGCCAGTATCGAGGTTCCGGATCGAATGCAGGGAAAATCGCTGTGCGAACATTTGAAGGGCGCTGTGGATGGGGGCCACATCCGTGATTTCGTTTTCAGCGAATACTACAACTCCTGGACGCACGATGACGGATACGGAACGATGCTGCGGACGCAGACCGAGAAGATTGTGGTCTATCATGGCACGGAAATTGGGGAGCTTTACGATTTGGAAACCGATCCTGATGAATTTGAAAACCTGTGGGATTCGCCGGAGCATCAGGGGATAAAACTTCGCCTGATGAAACAATGCTTCGACGCCAGCGTGTTCACGATGGATCCCGATCCGCCTCGGGTGGGTCCGTTTTGATCCCATTCAGTCGCATTTTGGAATCGTGATCGAGTCAGGCTCAGGATTAGAATCAAAAATCGAGAGCAGACATTAAGAAATGAAAATCACACTGAACACCAGCACCATCAAACCGCAGCCGTTGATGAAGAAAATCGAACTGGTCGCCGCAGCTGGTTACGACGGAATCGAACTGTGGCTGAACGATATTTACGAATACGTTGGACAAGGAGGCGAAGTAAGCGATGTCGAGAAGGCGCTCGCCGACAACGGTCTTTTCGTTCCGTGCATGATAGCCATGCGGGGATGGGCTGAGGCCGAGGGGTTTGAATACAACATCATGCTCGAAGACGTGAAGCGCCGAATGGAACTGGCCGCGCGACTGAAGTCTCCGTACATTGTGGCGACGCCGGCGTTCGTGGATTGTCCACTCAACCAGATCTCCGAGCGCTATCGTGACCTGCTCAGGATCGGCAAAGAGGCGGGCGTCCGACCGACAATGGAATACATCAGTTTTTTCAAATCCGTCTGGCGCACGCGACAGGCATGGCAAATCGTACAGGAGGCGGCGAGTCCGGACGCGACGATTATTCTCGACGCGTTCCACACCTGGAACAGCGGTTCGTCCATCGAAGAATATCGCTCGATTCCGGCCGCAAAGATCAGCCACTACCACATCGACGACGCGGGCAACGACCGTCCACAGATGCAGCAGATTGATCCCGATCGCCTGATGGTCGGGGACGGTCCGATTGATTTGAAAGCGGAGTTGGCGTTGTTGAAAGAGATTGGATACGACGGCTGCGTCAGCCTGGAGTTGTTCAATAAGGATTTGTGGAAAAAAGATCCTCTGGAGGTTTTGAAGTTGGGATTGGAACGGGTAAGGTCTGTGATGCCAGACTGAGGTTTCGCCCCGGCATTCGTGGCGAAATCGGCGGTGAGAGGCACGGATTCGTGAACCGAAGGGTCTATTCAGGCCCGATTTATCCACTCAGTCTTCCCGTCACTACTCGGGTGTGAGACAAAAATCTGAGAGTAACGCTGAAGGCATGGTTTTTTCGTGACGT
>CALBIE010000527.1 GCA_937893495.1 uncultured Verrucomicrobiales bacterium
GTGTGGTTAGACCGATATATTCAAGGACGTTCAAAAAAAATAATCAATTTCGACAAAGATGAGAGGCAATTGCGGAACCCATCGTAGCCGCCGAGGTAAGGAGGCGGATTATCGGTATCGAAAATCTTAAAAATCCGCCTCCTTGCCTCGGCGGCTACGTGCGTCATCTCGTCTTTCAACGACCCGTTATTCCTTGATCACCCGATAAAAGCGCCGTTGATGTTGCGAGGCGTCGGGGTCTTCGGCGGTGAGCAGGCCGTTGCGGTTGATGATCTGATTGGTCAATGGCTCCCAGTCCACCAGGTTGCCGCTGGCTTCCACCCGATATCGTGCCACGCTCTGCGGGATCAGTCCACCGCCCTGCCCGCTCGCTGGCAGGAAGCCCAGCTTCATGACTCCGTCCTCGATACGACTGCTCGCCAGCACGAAACGTAACGGTGCCGCTCCCGTGCTGCCCGTGTCGTTCACAATGAGCGTCACGCTCACCACGACCGCTTCGCTCTGCACCTGTCCAAAAGCGTTGCCGACCCGTACGGTGTAACTGCCCGAGTCGCCGGTCTGCGCGTTCGTAATTGTGTAGCCCGCGTTGGTCGCTCCAGCAATCGCGTTCGTTCCTTTGCTCCACTGGTAGCTCAAGGGTCGAGTACCCACGGCGCTCACTATCAGAGTCACGGTGCCGCCCGCACTCGCGTTGACCGCTTGCGGTTGTGTGCTGATAAGCGGCGCAAAACCACCCCCACCCGGAAGGTTGATCACCCGCAAACCCTGTGAACGCGCCGCCACGTACACGTAATCGGCCGTTACTTGCACGCCAAAGGCCAACAACCCCTGCGCAAAACTTCCCGCAGTGACCGGTCCGGTCGGGTTGTTCACGTCGATGAGATGCAGCCCGCCGCTGAAATCCGCCACGGCCGCGTAACGTCCCGAGACCGATACTCCGACCGCGTCGTTGGGCGTGTCGAATGTTCCCACCAGTCGCGGCGCGGATGGCGAGGCGATGTTGATCACGGCCAATCCGGATTTGCCGTCGGCCACGTACGCATGGTTGCCATTGATTTTCACGCTCCACGCCTCGCCGCTGGTATCCAGCGTTCCCGCCAACGTCGGATTGGCCGGATTGCTCACGTCTATGATTTGCAATCCTTTGTGGAAATCCGCCACGTAGGCGTGGTTGCCCACCACCTGCACGGCATGGGCGAAGCCGGCGGTGTCATACGCACCGGCGAAGGTGGGTGACGCCGGATTGCTGATGTTGTAGATGCGCAGGCCCGCTGTTTCATCGGCGACGTAAGCCCAGTTGCCCACCACGTGCACGCCGCGAGCATTGCCGGGGCTGTCGATGCTCCCCAGTCGCACGGGGGCGGCAGGATTCGTCACGCTGATGATCTGCAACCCGCTCAATCCGTCGGCGACATACGCAATCTGGTTGGTCACGAACAATCCCTGCGCCGTCCCGCTGGTATCGTAACTGCCGACTTTCATCAGCGTGGCTGGATCGCTGATGTTGAGCACCTGCAACCCCGCATCGAAGTCCGCCACGTAGGCATGGCTGCCTTCAATCTGTACGGCCCACGCCGCTCCCGCAGACGAAAGACCGGTGATGAGAGTCGGGGCTGCGGGCGTCGTCACGTTGACGACCTGCACGCCGCCGTTCCAATCGGCCACAAAGGCATTCATCCCGCTCACACCCACGTCCAGCGCCAGTCCGCCGGTGTCATACGTGCCTGAGAGAGCGGGCGTGGAGGGATTACTGATGTCGATGAGGCGCAGTCCGCCGTTGAAGTCCGCCACGTAGGCCAATGCGCCGAGAATCTCGATGTCGTAGGGCAATCCGCCGGTGTTCAACGCTCCGGCGGAGGCCGGCGCGCTCGGGTCGGCAATACTGATGACCTTTAATCCACCCGTCCAGTCGGCCACGAACGCATGCGTCGCCGTCACGGCCACACCGCGCGCAGAACCGCTGGTATCAAAGGTGGCGGCCAATGACGGATTTGCCGCGCTGGTGATATTGATGATTTGCAAGCCCGCGCCGTCGTCGGCCACATAGGCGTGGTTGCCGGACACGACCACTCCCTCCGCAAGCCCCGGAGTGTCGTAACCGCCCAGTCGAACCGGACTTGCCGGATTGCTCACATCGATGATTTGCAGGCCGCTGCCGTAGTCGGCGATATAAGCCCTGGCGCCAATCACATCCACTTCACGCGCGGAACCAGTGGTGTTGTAGTTGCCCCGCCAAACCGGATGCCATGGGTCACTCACGTCGATGATTTGCAATCCGGCGTCGCCATCGGCGAGGTAAGCCGTGTTGTTTTCCACCGCGACGGAGTACGCGAAACCACCCGTGGGCACACCGGCAATCCGTGTCAACGTCGCGTTGCTGTATTGCAGGATGCTCAACCCTGCCGAGCCGTTGGCCACGAAGACCCAGTTGCTCACCACGTCGATGCCGAAGGCCTCACCTCGAACAAAGTCCGGCCAGCCGCCCACTTCGGCGATGGTGGCCGAACCACTGACGGTCAGGATGGCGTTGCTGCTCACCGCGTTGCCGAGCGGATTGCTGCCAAACACAGTGTAGGTTCCGGCATCGCCGGAGGTCACGCGACTGAGAATCAGCGTGTCGGTCGTGGCGCCCGCAATCCGCGCGCCGTTGCTCAGCGCCACGCCATTCCGTCGCCATTGATATCCAGTGACATTTGCTCCCGTAACTTTGAAAACCACACTGGCCCCTTCACGGACGGTGCGGCTTTGCGGCTGCGTCGTAACCAGCGGCAATCCCGCCAACGGAATGACCGTCAATACCGCGTTGCTGCTCACCGTGCTGCCGGCCACGTTCGTCACCAGCACGGAATACGTGCCGGCGTCCGCCAGAGCAAGGCTGTTGAAGGTAATCGTCGGGCTTGTTGCACCTACGATGTTCGTGCCGTTCTTGCGCCATTGATAGACGAGTGGCGAAGCCCCCGAGGCGGTCACGCTTAACTGTGTCGCCGCCTGTTCAACAACCGTCTGACTGCCCGGTTGGGACGTGATGAGCGGCGGTGATTGAATTGTCAGCACTGCGTTGCTGCTGGTCAGGGAATTCGTTCCGTTGACCACCACGACGCTGTAGCTTCCCACATCGCCTGCTGTCAGGTTGCTGATGACCAGTGAGAGGTTCGTTGCCCCGGTGAGATTGGTTCCGTCCTTGCGCCATTGATAAGTCGGCGCGGCGGCCCCACTGACACCGACGGCAAAGGCCGCGAGGCTGCCCGGAATACTCGTCAAGCTTTGTGGTTGGCTGGCGATGGCAAAGGCCAGAGAGACGCCGAGGACCGCATTGCTGCTCGCGATGGTTCCGGCCAGATTGCTCGCCAGCACCGAATAGACTCCCACATCAGTCAGGCTCACATTGGTCAGGATCAGTGATGGTCCGGTGGCACCGGTGATGTTGGTTCCGTTCCTCCGCCATTGGTAACTGATCGGCTGATTGCCTGAGGCAATTCCAAGAAATTCGACGCTCCCGCCCAAAACGACATTGTTTCCCTGCGGCTGAGTCGTGAAATAAATGAGCGGATTCGGCAGCACCGCCACCAGCGCGTCCCGGCTGCCGCGATTCGTCAACGTTGTTGAACCGAGGGTCAACGTTGCACTCTCAAAACCGCCCGCCAGATACAGGTTCGTCAGACTGCCCACGGCGATCGCGTTCACATGACTGTTCCCGCCGTCCATCACCCGCACCCATTTATTGTCCCCACCCACCGTGTACTTCGCCACGAAGCCCGCCGCAGTCACGGCTCCGGCCGTGTTGGTACCGAAACTCGCGCTCGTGGAATTGATCTGCCCTCCAATCAACACGTCGCCCGCCGCATCCAGCGCGAGACTGCCGGCATAGTCGTTTCCACTGCCGCCAAACTCGATTGCTCCGAGCGCATTTCCATTCGGATCAAACCCGAGCAGGAATCCATCGCCACTGCCACGATTGGTCAGGGTGTCACCGCCGAAGGTGAAGTCCGTTGAATAGAACTGACCTACCACGCCCACCAGTCCGTTGCCGACGCCCAAATCCAAGCCCGTGTCCTGTCCGCTGCCACCGGCACGTTTGGCCCACAGCAGATTGCCTGCGGAATCGTATTTCACAACATAGGCGTCCCCACCACCCTGGTTGGTCAGCGACGTACCATCAAAGGCCGCCTGGGTGGAGAAGAAAAACCCGGTCACATAGACGCCGGTGCCGTCGGCGCCGATGCCTTTGCCTTCATCAAAACCGGTCCCACCTCCGTTGCGCGCCCACAAAACGTTGCCATTGGCATCGTAGCGAACCGTGAATGCATCAAGCCCGCCCACCGCGACCAGATTGGTTCCGCCAAACTCCGCCCCCGGCGTCGTATGCCCGCCCGTCACATAGACGCCGCCCGCGTCGGCGAAAATTGCGTTGCCCACGTCAAATCCGCTGCCACCCGCTCGCCTCACCCACAGCGCGTTCCCGTTGCCGTCATACTTTGCGGTGAAAACATCGTCCTGCCCGACGCTGGCGATCTGGTTGGCACCAAATATTGCATCCGTGGAGGAGAAGTGTCCCGTCACATACACGTTGCCCGACGGGTCCGTCGCCACGGCGTGCCCGTGATCATCCGCGCTGCCGCCCGCCTTCCGCGCCCACACGAGGTTTCCACTCAGGTCAAACTTGAGCAGGAACATGTCCGAGCCCGTCGCCGTCATCACATTCGTCCCAAAGGTTCCCGTGCCGGCAAAGGTTCCCGCCACATACACATTGCCCGACGTATCAGTCGCCGATCCCGTCGCATCGTCAAAGCCGCTCCCTCCCATGCCTATGGCGCCCGCGAAGTTCGGAGCGGATGACGACGACACCGTCGTCGAGGGATTGAAGTTGCGCAGGCGAACCGAGTTCGAAAGGTATTCCACATCAAATGTGCCGACATTCGTGATGACCACCTTGTTTCCCGGCGCGTTGGCAAAGGTACCCGAGACGGATGTTCCGGTGATGATGGTGACCACGTCATTCGAACTGATGGACGGGTTGTTCAACAGCGAGACGTTCAGGTTTCCGCCCAGCGTGGCGACCCCATTGACCGTGAGCCGATCCGACAAGATTCCATCGCCATCTTCCAACTCCACCGAAAGCGTGCCCGACGCGGATTGGCTGTATGCCCCATTGATGGTGATGGTCCCACGGGAATTCCCCGGCGAAATGTTCGCCCCCGTGTTGTTGACCGCGGTTTCAATCGCTCCACTTCCGGTCACGGAGCCGCCCTGCAACTGGATGGTCGTCAATGCGTCTATCCGGCCGCCGGCAAGCAGGATTTCCCCTCCCGTCTGCGTCAGGTCGCCGCCGAAGAACATCATTCCCCGGCGCGCATCAATGGTGCCCGCGCTGCTCAACGCCCAGTTCACGGAATTTGTTCCGTTGCCGCCGGATTTCCGAATGGTGCCGCCCGCGAGCAACTGCAACGTGTCGCTGCTGCCGCCCAGCAATCCCCCCGTGTCGTCCGGGAAGTCCATTACGCCGCCATTGCCTACGCGCATCGTCGGGTTGTGCCCGGAACCGGACCGAGCCGCGCCGTTCGTAAACGCCACCTGGCTGCGCAGCTCGAGTATCGGTCCCTGATTGAACGCGAATCCGTCACCAATCGTACCGCTACCATTCACCGTGACCACACCACCGCCGGACAAACTGCCGCCAGAAACCCACTCCACCGGAGCATTGACGGTGTATGACCCGCCCGACGGTCCGTTGATGCCGGACGAAACGCGGAAGGCACCGGCGCCACCGACCTGCCCGGCGTTCCCGAGGATGTAGGCACCCGAATCCAGATGGAGCCGCGCACCCGCGGCGATCGTCGCCGAGCCACCCAGCGTCCCACCGGAAACGATGTTCAATTCCCCGCTTTGCACATCGATCATGCCGGACGGATTCGTCAGCAGCCACTGAATCACCGACGTCCCCGAGCTGGCGGATTTCCGCAACGTGCCGCCGGCGTTGATGACGAGATTGTCACTGGAACCACCGGCGAAGATCGTTCCGTCAAAACGGATGTCGTAAACTCCATTCGTCTCGATCTGAACGGTTGGATTGTGACCGGATTGTGATGAATGCTGGCCGTTGGAATGCGTGACCGTGCCGAATACATTCATCTGCATCTGTCCAAACGCCGCACCTCCGAACACCGTGGCGTTGGAGTTCACATGGAACGTCACCGGTTGATTGAAATTCCCGCCGTGAATATTGAACTGCCCGTTCGCCGCATACGTGCCACTGCCGCCAATGGCGCCGCCCGTGACGAGATCGACGATACCAAGGTTGGTGAAGGTGCCGCCGGTGGCGGCATTGGCCGTCGTCGAAATCAACAGATTACCCGCACCGGTGAATTGCCCGCCGTTGACCAGGGTAAACGTGCCCCCATCGAGATGCAGCGTCGCACTGTTGGTGGCCACCAACTGTCCACCCAGTTCACCGCCGGCATTCAATCGCAACATACCCGACTGCACATCCACCGTGCCCTGATTGTCCACCGACCAACCAATCGTGTTCGTTCCCGTCCCCGCCGATTTTCGCAGAATGCCTCCGGTCACGATATCGATTGAATCGCCGGTGTCGCCCGAAAAGAAGCCGCTCTCGTCCGGATAGTCGAGAATGCCCCCCGCTGAAATACGCAGAGTCGGATTGTGCGCGGAACTGGACGCCACGGCACCATTGGTGTGAAACACGCGGCTGCGGATGTCGATGAGCTGGCTCTCATTGATCGCAAATCCGTTCCCCATCGCGCCACCGCCAAGCAATGCCAGCGTGCCACCAGCACCGGCGCTGCCGAAGATGCCTCCCGCGGTGAAATCAACCGGTGCGTTGGCGCTGAACGATCCCGCCGCGACGACCAGACTGGTCGTCAATCGGAACAACCCCGCGCCATTGATCTGCCCACCGTTCGCCAGCGTGTACGTGCCGGTATCCAGATGCAGGATGGCATTGGGCAGCACCGTCGAGGCCCCCCCAATCGTGCCGCCGGCAACGAGACTCAGTTCGCCCGCTCGAACATCAAATGCGCCGGAGTTGTTAACGCGCCACTGAATCACCGCCGTTCCCGAATCTGCGGACTTTCTCAAGGCGCCGCCAGCATCAATAACAATCGTGTCGCCGGCGTCGCCACCAAAGGGCGTTCCTGACGAATTGATGTCATAAACACCATTTGTGAGTATCCGCAGGACCGGATTGTGAGCGCTTTGCGATGAATGGCCTCCTGCGGCATGAGTCACGTTGCCGGATACATTCATCGTCATCTGCCCGAAGCTCGCGCCGGCATGGACGGCGGCGTTGGAGTTGATGTTCACGGTCACGGGTTGATTGAACGCGCCGCCCTCAATGTTGAACTGGCCATTGGCCGCATAGACTCCATTGCCACCAATTGCGCCGCCAGGATGCAACTCCACCGTGCCGATGTTGGTGAACGTCGCCGAGGCGGGAACGTTGGCCACTGCGGCAATCCGCAACGTGCCTGCACCGATCACCTGCCCACCATCCGCCAGGCTGAACGTGCCTCCATCGAGTTCGACCGCCGCCCCCGTTTCGGCGGTCAACACACCGCCCAATGCGCCGCCCGCGTTCAAACGCAACGTTCCCGATTGCGCTTGAACCGTGCCCTGATTATCCACGCTCCAACCGATTGTGTTTGTCCCGGTGCCCGCTGACTTGCGCAGAATACCGCCACTCACCACGTCAATCGTGTCACTGGTGTCACCAGTGAAGGAGCCGCTGTCATCCGGATATTCGAGAATTCCACCCGAGGAGACGCGCAGCGTCGGGTTATGGGCGGAGGGGGAAGACACCGATCCATTGGTGTGCAGCACACGGCTGCGAATGTCCGCGATCGGTCCTTGCGCAAACTGAAAACTGTTACCTATCGTTCCACCACCAAGAAGTGCCAGCGTCCCGCTTCCCTGCAAGATGCCACCCGCGATCAACTCCACCGGCCCGTTGACGCTGAACGTTCCGCCTGACGGCGGCTGTAATGCGGAGGTCACGCGCATCGGACCCGCTCCGCCAATCTGTCCACCATCAACCAGTAAAAACGTGCCACTGTCCAGATGCAGCACAGCGTTCGTCAGCACCGTTGAACTGCCGCCAATCGTACCGCCGGACACGAAACTCAGTTCGCCGGATTGCACTTCGATTGCGCCAGAATTATTGATCCCCCATTGCACCGCCGCGACGCCCGTGCCGGTGGACCGCCGCAAGATACCACCCGGATTGATCGTCACGCGATCACTGGCATCACCGGAAAACGGCGTGCCATCAAACTGGATGTCGTAAATTCCGTTCGTCCGAATCAGGAGCGTCGGGTTATGCACGCTAAACGAGGAAATAACCCCGGCGGTGTGCGCGTGACTCCCGTCGATCTGCCAGGTCATCTGCTGCATGCTGCCATTGCCACTGACGTTGCCGCTCTGGCTTGCCAGGGTAAGGCCGATTCCGAGAAGGCCACCATTCCAGTTGAACGGCCCGTTTACGGTGAGCGTTCGACTGTTGCCTCCCAGCGTGGCCGCTCCGTTCTGCAGCAACAGGCCGCTGATGACCGGATCGATGTTCAACGTTACTACGCCCGCGTTGACAATGCGGGTGAAGAAATTCGTGGGACCAGCGTTGTTTGGCACGATGGACGGCAGCCAGCTTCCCGCTGTGTTCCACGCAGTCGAACCACCGACATTCGTTACAATCGTGGCACCCAGAACGAAGTTCGTAAGTTGCACATTAGTAGAAGTGTAAATGACATCCAGCGTGCTGCCGTCGGTCAGAGTGACCTTGTTGCCCGGCGTATTGGTGAATGTCCCCGAAACGATGGGTGCGGTCAGGATGGTGAATCCGTTTCCAGTGGCCGGCAGGAAACCGTTGATGAGCGAGACATTTAGCGCGCCCCCCAGGCTGGCCGTGCCGGTGACCTGCAACTGATCGTGACCCGTCCCCACCGCAGTGCCGCCAAGTTCGATGTTCAATCCTCCCGCGGACTGCGTGTAGTTTCCGCTGATCACCATGATTCCCGGCGACGCGCCTGGTGAAACCGTACCACCCGAATTGAACACCGCGGCGGTCACCATTCCCGTGCCGGTCAGCATTCCGCCCTGCAATTGAAATGGCGACGAGGCGAAAATATTTCCTCCATTGAGTACCGTATTGCCGGCCACTTGCGTGAACGTGCCAGAGCCGGGAAATGAAAGCGTGCCGGAATCCACCGTTACCGTGCCGCTGTTGACCACCGACCAAAGAATCGTAGCCGTGCTGGTGCCGATTGAGCGGCGAAAGGTTCCGCCAGCCGCTATGTTTAACCGGTCCGCCGAATCGCCCGACAGGAATGTCCCCGAATTTGCCTGCGCGTCATACACCGCGTTGGACGCCACATTGATGGTCGCGTCATCGCCGGTACCTGTCGCGATAATTGACGATGCCGTTGTATGGGCCAGCGTACCGCCCTGAATGTTGATGGTGGTGTCTCGAAGCCGTGCCCCCGAGCTGACGGTGCCGCCTCTTGCCAGATTGATGATCAATGAATCCGCGGCTTCCCCTCCATTGAACGTAAAATTGCTGTTCGCCTGAAACGTCCCGTCGCCTCCCAGCGTATTGCCGTTGAGAATCGTGTCGATATTCGACGTGAAGGTGGTGTTCGTTGCTACGGTCTCCGTTCCGCGTAAATTGAATATTCCAGCGCCCGTCACCGATCTCCCATCGGAAAGCGTATGCGCGCCCGCGTTCAATTCAAGTTCCGCGCCACTGGCCACGGACATCGTCCCGTCGAGCGTGGCCCCTTCGGTGAGCGACAGTTTTCCGGTCTGAACATCCAGCGCCCCGCCCAGATTCAGATTCCAATCCAGCGTCGCGGTGCCTGTTCCCGTCGTCCGTCGCAGCGTCGCTCCCAGCGGCACATTCAACCGGTCGGCCGCGTCCCCCGACAAGAACGTCCCTGAAGCCGCACTGAATTCGTACACCGCGTTCGATGCCACGTTGATCGTCGCATCGTCCCCTGTTCCGGTCGCGCTGATAGACGACGCTACCGTGTGCGCCAATGTCCCGCTCTGCACGTTGATGACGTTGTCTTCAAGGGACACACCCGCTGCCACGGTACCGCCCCGGGCGAGATTGAGCGTCAGTGCGTTCACCAGCAAACCGCCGCTGAAGGTGAAGTTGCTGTTGGCTTGAAACGTCCCGTCTCCACCCAACGTATTTGCCGTAAAAACTGTGTCGATGTTCGCGGAGAAGGTCTCGTTGGTCGCCACGGACTGACCGGCCCGCATGGTCAGCGTGCCCGCGCCGTCCACCGACCGGCCGTTCGGCAAGGGATAACTGCCACCAAACAGTTCCAACTCCGCCCCGGCAGCAACGGTCATCGTTCCATCCAGGTTTGCCCCTTCGTTCAGTGACAACTTTCCAGACTGAACGTCCAACGAACCTCCGAGATTCAAATACCAATCCAGCAGCGCGTTGCCGGCCCCCGAACTTCGCCGCAATGTCGCCCCCAGCGGAACATTCAGACGGTCAGCCGAATCACCCGACAAAAACGTTCCAGCACTCATGTTCACCATGTACATCGCGTTCGATGCCACATTGATCGTCGCGTCGTCCCCCGTGCCGGTCGCCGAAATGCTGGAGCTGGTTGGGTGCGCCAAGGTCCCGCTCTGCACATTGATGATGTTGTCGTCGAGGGTTACCCCCGAAGCCACGGTGCCTCCTCTTGCCAGATTCAAGGTCAACGCATCCGCCAGGGAACCTCCGTTGAACGTAAAGTTGCTGTTCGCCTGAAACACCCCGTCCCCGCCCAGCGTGTTGGCGGTGAGCGCCGTGTCGATGTTCGCCGTGAAGGTCGCGTTCGTCGCCACTGTTTCCGTTGCCCGCAGTCTCAGGGTCCCCGCTCCGCCGACAGACCGGGTATTTGGCAATGGATATGTCCCGGCCGTCAGATCCAGCGAGGCACCGCTGGCGACACTCATCGCCCCATCCAGTGTCGCGCCTTCATCGAGGGACAATACCCCCGTCTGCACATCCAGCAGTCCCCCCAGATTGAGATTCCAATCCAGTGTGGCCGTGCCCGTCCCGGAACTTCGACGAAGCGTCGCACCGAGGGGAACATTCAATCGATCCGCCGTATCACCGGACACGAACGTTCCGGAATTCATCTGGACGTCATAAATTGCGCCGGACGCCACATTGATGGTCGCGTCATCACCCGTGCCCGTCGCCGATATCCCTGAGGTTGTCGTATGCGACAACGTGCCGCTCTGCACGTTGATCGTGTTGTCGTCAAGCGACACCCCCGACGCCACCGTGCCACCCCGCGCCAGGTTCAATGCCAGCGCATTCGCCAACGAGCCGCCACTGAATGTGAAGTTGCTGTTCGCCTGAAACGTGCCGTCACCACCCAATGTGTTCGCGGTAAGAACCGTGTCGATGTTCACCGTAAAGGTCGTGTTCGTCGCCACCGTCTCCGTCGCCCTCAGGTCCAGCGTGCCCGCCCCGTCCGCCGAACGGCCATTGGGCAACGGGTAACTGCCCGAACTTAACGTCATTGTTGCCCCGTTCGCCACGCTCACGCTCCCGTCCAACGTCGCCCCTTCGCTAAGCGACAATTCACCGCTCTGCACATCCAATGCCCCACCGAGGTTCAGATTCCAGTCCAGCGTCGCTGTGCCAGTGCCCACGCTCCGTCTCAACGTCGCTCCCAACGGCACATTCAATCGATCTCCGGAATCGCCGGACACAAACGTCACGGCTCCAGCCTGAACATCGTACACCGCGCCGGACGCCACATTGATGGTCGCGTCATCGCCCGTGCCTGTCGCCGAGATGCCCGACGTGGTCGCATGCATCAAGGTGCCGCTCTGCACATTGATGACGTTGTCGTCCACGGAAACCCCCGACGACACTGTGCCGCCCCGCGCCAGGTTCAAGGTCAATGCATCTGCCAGCAGGCCGCCGTTGAACGTAAAATTGCTGTTCGCCTGAAACGTTCCGTCCCCACCCAATGTGTTTGCGGTAAGAACCGTGTCGATGTTCGCCGTGAAGGTTGCGTTCGTGGCCACCGTCTCCGCTGAACGAAGCGTCAACGTGCCCGCGCCAGACACTGATCTGCCGTTGGGCAGGGAAAACGTGCCGGCCGTCATTTCAAGCTCCGCCCCATTTGCCACAGCCATCGTTCCATCCAGCGTACCCCCTTCGTTGAGCGACAATTTACCGGTCTGCACGTCCACTGCCCCACTCAGATTCAAATTCCAGTCCAGCGTCGCCGTGCTCGTGCCAGTGCTTCGCCGCAGCGTCGCGCCTTGGAGAATGTTCAACCGGTCGGCGGAGTCGCCGACGAGAAACGTTACGGAGTTGGCCGGGACATCATAAACCGCGTTGGACGATATGGTGATGGTCGCATCGTTCCCGGTGCCCGTGGCGGAGAAGCCGCCATTCGCAGTCAATGTTCCGGCCTGGACATTGATCGTGTTGTCCGCGACAGCCGTTGCCGCTGAAATCGTCCCTCCCTGCTCCAAAGCGATTTCCGTGGAGCCAGCCAGCGATCCGCCAGTAAACAAGAATGGCTGCTTGGCGATAAACGAGCCGTTGCCGCCGATCTGCCCACCACCGCCAAACGTGAAGCCGATGTCCGCCGTCACCGTACCATTCGTCACGATGATGGGAGCGCCGATAATCCACGTCCCGGTGCCGGTCGTCCGCGCGCCCCCGGACATGATGAAATTACCCGTGTCGTAGTCCAGCATGGCGCCGGAACCCACTTCATTCGTCGCGGACGTGCTGCCACCATTGCGCAATTGCAGCGTGCCGGCCTGCACCTGAAGCAATCCATCGTTGTTAATCGGCGTCAGGATGATGGCCGTGCCCGTGCCCGCCGACTTGCGGAAGATTCCACCGGATAACACATCGATCCGTCCACCGGTTGCGCCGTTGATCTGGCCACTGAATGACATGTCATAAATGCCGCCGGAAAGAATATTGAAGTCCGGTGTCCTGCCGGAATCCACCGTGATGTTGCCCACCGAATGGTTGAGCGTACCGGACAGGTCCAGAATGGCGCTTTGGAGATTGACGCTCCCAAGAATCGATCCGCTTGGGATCTTCAGCGTGACATTGTCTCCCAACCTGCCGGCCGACCACGTGAGTCCGCTGGTGATGGTTATCGTCTGTGGACTGGATGCGATGATGGCCGCGTTCGCATTCCCCATGTTCAGTGAGAACACACTCGGGCTGATGTCCAGTGTGTTCGTGCCGCTCGAACTGAATACGACAAACAATGGACCGTTGGGAACGCTGCCCAACGACCAGGAACCCGCATTGTTCCAATTGTTGGCACCCCCAAGGTAGGTGGACGTGAGTATCCCGCCAAAAACGTTTGTCTGCCAGGGGCTTCCGATGATTCCCATTACCATCAGCGCAGAAACAAGCCGGCTAATCACGACCCGTCGCATCCCGGCCCGAAATGATTCTAAAAAGTCGCCTCTCATCAGTAAGTCGTTTTACCACAAACAGATTGAAGTGGAAAGAACAACGTCACCGCCACCGTTCCGTATTTGACATCCCCCGTTCCCGCACCTATTTACGGCACTATGAATTCTGTCACCAAACATTTCCTGGTCGCTGCTTTTGTCACTTTCGTCACGTTGCCGGCCTCAGTAACTGCGGCTGAGGCGACGGAATTTGAGGTCGCCGGGCTCAAGTTTGTCCAGCCGGCCTCGTGGAAGAAGATTCAACCAACCTCTTCCATGCGCAAGGCGCAGTTGGAGGTCGCGGGCAAGGACGGAAAAAAGGCCGAAGTCGTCTTTTTCTATTTCGGTCCAGGCGGGGCGGGTGGGGTAAAAGCGAATGTCGATCGGTGGCTGGGTCAATTCCAGGAGCCTCGAGAAAAAATTAACGCACGGGTTGAAGACAAACGCGTGGGTAAAACGCGAATCACTTATGTCCACGCCCTGGGCACCTACCTGAGCGGCATGCCCGGCGGTGCCAAAACCTCGCAGGCAGATACCGTCCTGCTCGGCGCGATTGTCGAAGGTCCGGAAGGCTTTATTTTTGTCAAAATGACCGGCCACAAGAGTGTCGTACAACCCGCCGAGAAAGATTTCAACGCGATGATTGAAACGCGCTTGAAATAGCGATCAACAACTGTAGCCGCCGAGGTCAGGAGGCGGATTTCGTTGGATTTAAGAATGGTCAAGTCCGCCTCGTTACCTCGGCGGCTACAAATTATCTGACGTGCTCCGCGTCAAGTGGAGGCTTTGCCGTTTTGGCGCGTTTTTCTTTACCGTCGGTACGGGCTCATTGACCCGCTCGACAATGTACTCACGCAAAAACAGCGGCACATCGCTCCTCCCGGCACGTTGATAATCCCGCAGCAACCTTTCGGCGACTGCCACCGGATTCACACCGGGTCTTACCAGAAGATAGTCAAAAACGAATCCGGCCAGTTGCGTGAGCGCGATGCCGTGTCGGCGATTCGATCTCTCATAAAGCCAGTTCGAAAAACTCAAAAAACCGGCGAAGGGCGAACCCTCGCCCCAAATCAAAGGCGTCGTCTCCCGGAAGTTTCCACTGTTCCCCACGAGATCCCAATAGCGGGCGAACCGCCGCAGTCGTTGCAGGGTTTCGAAATCGAGCAGTTTGTTCCGCAAGATTTCAAAGGGCGGATGCGGACTGTAAACCATTCCCCACTCGGCATCGTGTCGCATGATTGGCGTTCCCTTTAACCGCTTGAGAATGCCCACCTGAATTTCCTGCGGCCCCAGCGCGATAAGGCGGTCAAAACCTGCTCCGAACGATTCCAACGTCTCCCCAGGCAGACCGACGATTAGATCCGCATGCACATGAACGCCGGTCTCCTCCCGGAGAAACTGGAAATTCTCAGCCAACCGATCATGGTTCTGCCGCCGACTGATATTCGCCGAGGTCGCCTCGTCAAACGTCTGGATGCCCACTTCAAACTGCAACGCGCCCGAAGGGAAGGCGCGGATTTGTTCACGCAATTGTGGCGGCAGACGATCGGGAATCATTTCAAAGTGCAGAAACAACCCCGGGAAATAGCGTTCCTGAAAAAAACTAAGAATCGCCCCACTGACGATCAAATTCAGATTAAATGTCCGGTCCACGAACTTGAACTGGGTCGCACCTCGCTTCAGCAAATCAGCCATGGCATCCAGAAAGCGCTCCAGCGGAAATTGCCGGACTGGAATATCGAGCGATGAAAGGCAAAACTCACACGTGAAAGGACATCCACGGGACGCCTCCACATAAATCACGCGATGCGCCAGATCGTCGTCCGAATAGAGCACGTACGGCATCGCAATCTTATCCAAAGCCGGCAACTCAGCGGCGACAACCTTCCCCGGCAGTTGTTTTCCTGCCAGCAACTCCGCACAAACCTCGGCGAATTTCAGATCCGCCTCACCGGTAATCACATAATCCACCGCAGCGACGATTGCCTGCGTCTCGAATTCGAAACTCACCTCGGGCCCGCCAACAATGAGGGTAATCTCCGGCACCAGTTGCCGAATGAGTTCGATCACCTCCAGAGACTCGCGGGTATTCCAGATGTAAACGCCGAATCCAATGATCTTCGGATTTGGCGCAAGGAGCTTCTCGACGATCTCCAAGGGACGCTGGTTGATGTCAAACTCCAGCAACTCGGTGCGGTTCCGTAATTCCCCCATGTTCGCCAGCAGATAACGCAGCCCAAAAGCCGAGTGGATGTACTTGGCGTTGAGAGTGGTGAGAACGATTTCAGCCATACCGCGAAAGTCGGAAATCAAGCGTCCGCCAGAGCTGACCGCTGCTGATCGGTGCCAATCGTGACTATTCCGGTGGAGGTCAACACACGAATCGTCGCGAAGGAATGTTCCGCCGGATTCACACCGCCGGTCGCGGAATCAAACTCCGCGGCGGTCATCAACAACCGCAGCGCAAAGCGAACTGCCTCGTCGAGCGACATGGCCGAAGGTTTCAGTGAACCGTACCGTTCCTGATAACTCAAAACGCTGCGAATCGACATCGAGCCCGATCCGGTCGCCGCGTAGCCCACCGCGAGAAATTGTGCGCCCAATGGATCGTAGAAAAAGATACGCGGCTGCGGTGGCATCGTCGTTTGATCCACACTGGCGAAAATCGGCACCACAACACCCACCCCCTGCATCGTCATGGGCAGGTTATCTCGCAGCAATCGCGCCAGCGCGCGAACTTTGGCGGGCAGGCTCAGCGACTGCAACTGGCTGCGCCGGTAATACTCGAACGAACTTTGCAACACGCGTGCCATCTCGAACGCCGTTGCGGGAACTCCGGCAATCGCCAGCAGCGAGGTCGCATCCAACTCGATCACCTTCTCCACCTGATCCGTGACAATCATGTTGCCCGCCGTCGCGCGACGATCCCCCGCCATCAGAACGCCATCGGCAAACTGGAAAGCAAACACCGTCGTCGCCTGGGTTTGAAGCGGAGCCGCATCCGTCACCTTCGTGCTCAGCGGCGGGATTGCGTGCGCGTTGAGCAGCGAAAGAAAATCGCCGGCAATCTGATTGGGCACGTTCATTGTCCGGTTCGCTGGCGATAGCGTTTGGCCTGCTCGGGATCCACCTTGCGCATGCGCTCAAGAAGATCCTTTACGTCCGGTTTCTCCACTTTCGGTTCGGATGGCCCATCACCACCGCCGCTGGGTCCACCCGGCCCCGTCGGTCGTGTTTTTTGTTGTTGGTCAGGCATGGCAAAATTGGTGTTACCGGCGACTCTCGCGCATGTCGCGAGTGAGACTCGTTATTTCGTTCAAACTCGTTTGGTCAGCAAGTCATTCAATTCATCAGGTGAGTTCGCCAGATCGATTGCGCCACGGTAACGCAGAATTTCGTCCGGCGCGAACAAATCCGTGAGGGCGATTTTGATGTCGTATCGTTCACCCTTCAGAATCACGTGGTCCCATTGGGCGGCGATAACCTGATCGGGAAACTTGCGAATGCACATTCCCCTTACCCAGGCGCGGGTTGACTCCGGCGGCATCGACAGCGCGGCCTTGACCTCTGCGTTGTCCGGCACACCCCTTACACCTCCCGTTTGTTCCAATCCATAATAGAGTCCTTCGTCGGCATCCAATCGATGATATTCCAGGTCCAGACTCTGCAGCCAGGGATCATTGTCCTCAATCCCTTGCGCTTTTTGGAATTTGCGTACCAATTCAAGTTTCGCCACCCAGTCCACCCGGTCGCGGCACCGGACGTAATCCGTTTCCAGATCGGTCAACACGGCGTCCCATTCCCGCAGCGTCCATTCGTGATCAGGTGAATCGATCGGGCAGATGGATTTGACCGATTCCAGATAGCGTCTTTGAACTTCAATCGCGGTGGAGCGGCTTCGATCCGCCAGCGTCACTTCCCAATAAAATTCTGGATCACGAGAAATGGCCTTGAGCGTGTCAAGCGGGGCGGCGATTCGGGGGAAATCAGCATCGGGTTGGAGAGCCAACGCCTCCAGCATCAGCGCCGTGGTTCCCACTTTCAACCGGGTCGCAAAGGGTGACATATTCGCATCGCCAATGATGACGTGAAACCGTCGCCAGTTTGCCGGATTGGCGTGCGGCTCATCGCGGGTATTGATGAGCGGACGCTTCTGCATCGTATCCACGCTTTGCAGCACGGTGAAAAAATCACTGCGCTGGGCAATCTGAAATCGCGGCACGACAAATCGATCCTCCTCCTCAACTGCAAACTTGCCGGCACCCGCATAGATCTGGCGGGTCACGAGGAACGCCTGAATGCCCTCAACCAATTGCTCCCAGGGCAATCGACGCGGCAGCAGGTAATTCTCGTGGCAACCGTAACTGTGCCCGCGAAAGTCGGTGTTGTTTTTGTAGATGCGGACGATGGCGCCACGTTGCGCGGAAAGCCGCTGCGCGCAGTCCATCACAATCCGCTCCCCGGCCCGGTCGTGGGCAGCGAGCTCGTCCAGCGTGGAGCATTCCGGCGTGCAATACTCCGGATGGGCGTGGTCATTGTAAAAGCGCGCGCCATTGCTGAGCGCGAGGTCGCTTTTGATTTCCGCGAAGGTCAGATTCCGCTGCGCGTCCTGCGCGAAATAGTTCGCCTCGTCCGTGTCCTGCCGAAGTTCATCCACTTTGAAACCACGGACATCCGCGTGCGGATCTTCACTCCCGTAGTCCCAACGCATCTCAATGCCCGGTACCGTTGCGCTCCGGACCAGGGCTATCGATTCAGCGACGACATCCAGATCCTCGGCACCGTCTCGCGTGATACCATATTCTGTCTCGATGCCAAATTGAATCATCGCAGCGCCCTAAATGATTCCGGAATGATCGTCCTTGGTTCGCGTCCGGACAGGTCCCAGTCGAACCACATTTTCCGGATCATAATCAGTCAGTTTCAACCAATCTTCAGTCAAGTCGCTTGCAGGAAACAAATCATTTTCCCCATGTTCAAGCCGCAATGCCTGCGCAAGATCATCTCGACTAATCGAGGTCTCTCTACCGGATGAAATCGCGCGCTTGATGGCCAGGCTCTTGGCCCGTTCAATGACGGCTGCGATGACTGCCCCGCTGGCCATGTCGCAGCGATACAGAATTTCCCTGCGGCCGCTGCGAAACGTAATTTCCAAAAACTCATTCTCGGCGGATTTGGCAAAATGCTCCGCCGTAATGAACTCGGCCAGCGATGATCGGGGTTCTGCCAATGGCAATGATTCCTTCAGGTAAATCTCGTAAATCGAACGTAAACCCTCCTTGTCGGGCCGGCGGACGCGAATTTTCCTGTCAATGCGGCCGGGGCGTAATATCGCGGGGTCAATCAAGTCCGCCCGGTTTGAAGCAAGTATTACGACTACGTTTTGCAAAGGTTCGATCCCGTCCATTTCCGTACAGAACATGGGCACCAGCGTACTCAACATGCTGTGATGCCGACTCCCCCGGCGCGTGCCAAGAATCGACTCAGCCTCGTCGATAAACAAAAACGCCAAGGCGCCTTCGCGGGCGCGTTCCCGACATTGGGCGAACAAATCGCGCACCTGCCGTTCACTTTCCCCCACCCACATGTTGAGAATTTCCGGTCCTTTGATATGGAGAAAGAACTCGGACCGTTCCACACCCGTCTGTTGAGCAATCTGCCGCCGAAGATTGCTGGCTGTCGCCTTTCCCAACAGCGTTTTACCGCAACCCGGTGGGCCATAGAGCAGGAATCCCTTAGGCACAGCATGCTCAAACTTTTTGAACAAATCCCGATGTAGAAAAGGCATTTCAATCGCGTCACGAATCGCCTGCACGGCCTCGTCCTGACCACCAATCGCGGACCACGGAATCTCGGCAACGGTTTCCAGCGAACGTTCGATACGCTTACCAACGCCGATGATTTCCAGCGCGACACGTTGATTCGGATCCAGTCTTACCTCCATGCCCGTCTTGACCTTTTCCTTTGCAATCAAATCGGACCGTTGCACCACCATGGATACGATGCCGGCCTCCTGTCCTACGCGCAGCCGACCATCTGAGAGCAGTTCATCCACCCGGACGATCGGTCCATTGAGATCAAATCCAGCCCCCCGCACCACCGCAAAGGCTTCATTGCAAAAGACCCTCTGGCCGATCTGAAAATCCGTAAATGGCAACATCGGATCCACTTTGCAGACATAGTCAATTCCGTTAACACAAACCTGCGCTTGCTGCTTTTCCACCAAACCGAGAAACGTGCCAATGCGTAGCGCTGGAGCGCGCAGTTTCTCGATTACCTCATCCATCTTTTCCAGGGCCTCCCGGGCCTGCTCGCCTATTTCCTCCATCGCTTCAAGGCGTTCGCGAAGATAAACGAGATCGATTAGGGCACCGTTACGCGGAGGAATCCTGGCGGCGATCAAATCAAGCAACTGAAGGGTGGAAAGCTGGTCGAGTTCCTCTCTTGAAAGAAGCTCATTAAGGCTCCCGGCAGGAAGCGAAGCATCTTCTTCGCGAGGAGTTGCTGGCGCCGGGCCCGACTGTTCTGGACGAAATTCGGCCATGGGGAACACTACCGAATGCCGTCCGCATTGCAAATGCGGAGCCTACAGGAAAAAACCGACGAGGCCGAACACCCTCCGAGCCGGCAGCTAGCGCCCGCAGCACTGCTTGAACTTCTTGCCGCTGCCGCACGGGCATTTGTCATTGCGGCCGACTTTGGGACCGCTGCGAAGGGGAGCTGCCCGAGAGATTTCTTCAGCGGCTTCGGTTACCATGTCAGACGCCATTTCGCGACGTTGATCGGACATCCCGCCAAAAGCGGTCACGTCCGCGTGAGTCGTGCTTTGGGGCAGGTTCTGCATGAAGTTTTCAAATGCCATCATGCTCGACGCGCTTCGGAAGATGTTGTGACAGATCTCCGTTTTCACATTGACCATCATGTCCTCGAAAATCTGGAACGCCTCCGTCTTGTACTCGATCAGCGGATCCCGCTGACCATAGGCCCGCAGGCCGATAGCCGTGCGCAGACTGTCCATGTTGTAGAGGTGCTCCTGCCACAACTTGTCGATGGCGCTGAGAATGATGAACCGTTCAACATTCGCCAGCGCGTCCTCGTCTTCATAGCTGATCTTGGACTTGTAGGCGCGCTGCACTGCATCGGCGATAAATCGACACACCGCAAACTGCGCACGACTCAAACCTTCGAACACCGAACCCTCTAAAGGTTCATCCCCTCCCGCTTCCGCGGCCGTGATGATTTCCTCCTCGGGAATCCCCAGGGGAAACGTCAGATTTACCCAGTCGGACAACGGACGCAGCTCCCAGTCAGACGGCTCGCGGGTGGCGTCCGTGAATTCGTCCACCTTGGCAATCACGACTTCTTCCAGGATATCCATCAGGCGGTCGCGCACGTCCGTGCCCTGAATGATTTCATTGCGGAAGCCATAGACCACCTCCCGTTGCTTGTTCATCACGTCGTCGTATTCAAGCGTGCGTTTGCGTATCTGAAAATTATGTTGTTCGACCCGTTTCTGCGCGGTCTGGATCGAACGATTCAGCATGGGATGCTCCAACTCCTGATCCTCCTCCAACCCGAATCTTTCCATGACCTTGACGATCTTGTCGGAACCGAACAAACGCATCAAATCGTCTTCCAATGAGATGAAAAAGTGGGAAGAACCCGGATCGCCCTGCCGCGCGCAACGACCACGCAACTGCCGATCGATTCGGCGCGATTCATGACGTTCCGTGCAAACGACGTGCAAGCCACCCACATCCGCCATGCCCTCGCCAAGTTTGATGTCAGTGCCGCGCCCGGCCATGTTGGTGGCAATCGTAATGCCACTGCGTTGACCCGCTCGCGTGATGATCTCGGCTTCCTGCTCATGGT